>USJM01000001.1 GCA_900555005.1 uncultured Lachnospiraceae bacterium
CTAAAAACGACTCAGGGCCCCGCCTGGGCCGTCGGTGGTAAAGAAAAGGGGGAAGACGGTTGACGCATGGGTTTCCACTGAAACACCGCATAATGTCAACGGACTTGAAGTTGGCAAGACTTACATCCTGACCGAAAGAAAGCCTGCGGATGGATATGTAACAGCAGAGTCAATCGAATTCACCGTCGAAGATGATTTCAAGGACGAGCAGCATGTGATGAAGGACGATGTTACAAAGATCAAGATTTCCAAGCAGGATATCACATCCGGCAAGGAGCTTCCGGGAGCACAGCTGTCCATTAAGGATAAAGATGGGAACGAGGTTGAAAAGTGGACATCCACTGACCAGCCGCACTACATCGAAATGCTTCCGATTGGCACCTACACACTGACAGAAATTGCAGCACCGTCGCTTTACATGAAGGCAGAGGATATACAGTTCACGGTAGAGGATACCGGAGAAATCCAGACTGTCACCATGAAGGATAAGCCGACAACCGTCGTCATCCATAAGAGGGATATCGTAGACGGGGAAGGTGGTAACGAGCTTCCGGGGGCAAAGCTGGAGGTTCGGGATGCAAGCGGCAAAGTCATTGATTCCTGGACATCCGGGACAGAGCCTCATGAGATTGCTTACCTCACACCGGGGACATACACCCTTACTGAAATCACGGCACCGAACGGGTACGATGTGGCGGAGAACGTTTCGTTCTCAGTCGCTGACAATGGACAGGTACAGCATGTCACTATGTATGACGCGCCGAAGGAAGAAAAAATCGACCTGACTGGCAAGAAGGAAACGACAAGTACACCAGGGACATCCGGAGGCGGTGGAAGCACGCCTTCAAGCGCACCGTCCACCCCGGTCAAGACTGGCGATAACACGCCGATCATGATGTACATTGTCCTCATGGCTGCCGGGGCATGCGTCGTAGTCTTTGTGCTTGCCCGCCGTAGAAAGAAGCAGACAAAGCAGTAAAGAAATAACAGAAGAGGGGCAGGAGGAAGCCCTGCTCCTTTCAAGGGGAGAGTTTCAAATAAGTGGGAACAACTTTTCGCCAAGTTGGCGAAAAGTGCACCTCCAAAAAGCAGAGGATACATCACAGGAAGGTGTCCCGGTATTTCCGCGAAGGGAAGCCGGGACACTTTTTCATAAGTATTATTTCAGGAGAAAAATATGAAGGCAATGACAGAGGGTAGATATAAGGCGGCAACTACAGCTAAAGCGTTTCTGATGGCTATCGTATTCAGGATGTTTGCAATGCCGCAGACCGTTTATGCTGCAGGACAGGTAACGGCAGGAATTAAGAACTTGGGAGACATCATCGGGAAGATCATCCAGGGCGCTGGCGCGGTCGTCCTCCTGTGGGGCGTCTTTGAGTTCGCAACGGCATGGCAGCAAAGGGACTCGGCAGCGCAGACGGAAGCGCTGAAGAAGATCATTTCAGGACTTGTCATGATCGCGGCAACGGCGATTGTCCAGGCGATCCTGTAAAGGCGGACAACTGACAGGGGAAGACACAAACGTATAAGCCGCGCGTGTTTCCCCTGGCCAAACATTTCTTCAAGGAGAAAAAGGATGGCAAACCTCATAATACAGTCGACCTCGATGCTGGGGCTGTTCGACTGGGTCGTAGACAACTCGCTCGGAAACATTTTGAAACTGATTACGAGCTTATTCAAATTGCTTGGAGACCTTCTTATTGACTGCGGCGCGCTGTTTGTCAAGGGAGGTCTTTATGCATGGAATGCAATGATGACGATGTCCCTTTCAGAAGTCAAGAAAAGCCCCCTCAGTCATGCAGAGGCATGGTTTTTTGTAAGTCGTGGGAGCATCTATACAACGACTATGGCGGTCGGATCGGCACTGCTTGTCACGTACTTCCTGATCGGGTGGCTGAAAGACAGTATTGACATCCGTGCGAATTTCACACTTGAAAACATGTTCAAGCTTTTCATAAGACTTGCAATCACGGCAGGGCTGGTTGCAAACAGCTCCGCGCTCACCTTTGGGATAACCAATACCTGCGTTGCGATCACTTCTACAGTATCTACTCCGTCAAACACGACGGACACGATGAAACTGGCAGACGATGCGTTCAGCGGCATAAAGAAGAACCTGGAAAAAGAATACAAGAAGGCAGACAAGAAATCGAACTCGGACGCTTCACTTGTCAACATGAAATGGTTTGTGGTCGGATTTGAAGCAATCCTGGGAGGGCTGGCCGCCATGGCTATCATCATGGTATCGGGAGTTTCAATCCTTGTGACCGTACTGAAGCGACTATTTAAGGTATATATGTGCATCCCGTTCGGACCGATTGCGCTTGCTGGCTTTGCGGGAGGGCAGGAGATGTCCAGCACAGGGATCACATGGCTGAAGACATTTATCGGATACCTGATGGAGGCCTTCGTGATCGCAATCGCTATTGCCTTAAGCTACAAACTTTTCAAGGACATGAATTTCCATTTTGCACCATCGACCAGCTCCAACACGAACGACTCTGTTGTCCTGATGATCCAGTCCCTGTTCAACCTGTGCATGCCGATGGCCTGCACGGCTGCCTGTGTAAAGGGCGCTGACGGGGTTGTGCGTTCGTGCCTTGGACTTGGCGGCTGATCTGGGGAGAGGGAGAAAGCCATGATGATACCGATAAACAAGAATTTTGACAGCTATAAGGATGACTTCTTTAAGGGACTGACGATGAGGCAGACCCTTTTCACGGTCGCGACCGCAGCCATTGTCACCGTGTCAATGCTGGTCTGCCAGATAGTGCTGCACCTGAATTCAACGATATCTTTCTATATTTCGTTCGCGCTTGCATTCCCTGTCATTGCGACAGGGTTTTTGAAAATTCAGGGGATGACATTTGTCGAGTTTATCAGACAGCAACGGGATGCAAGGCGGCAGCCCGTATACTTCTTTGTCCCGGAGCTGATTTATTTACAGGAGAAGGGGATCGGCATGGATGAGGATGTAGAAGACGACAGGAAGGAAGCAAAGCCGAAAAAGATCTTTATAGAGACAGAAGAAAGCATCGGGTATATCGAAGGGAGAGCATTAAATCATGATAAAGAAAATGAAAGACTACCAGGAACAGACGAAGAGGCTGTATCCGGTTCCTGAAACAGTCCAGCAGCTCTTCCCAATCTACAAGATTTCAGAGGACGGGGTATTCCTTCTGGAAAGCCGGCCAGAGGGGGAGGAAGCGCTCTACGACAAGGCATACATTTTTGAAGACACGAACTTCGTCACGATGGACGACTATGAGAAAGACGATTTCCTCAGAAGGTATTGCCTGATTCTTAACAGTATGAACGTGTCCTTCAAGATCGTCCTGATAAACAACAATCAGGATATGGAACAGGTTGCAAGGGACGTATATATCAAGAAAAGGCCTGGGCAGTATGAGGACATGGTGGAATCGTTCAACAAGTACATCCGTGACCGCATAAAGGAAGGGCATTCAGGCCTGACACAAGTCAAGGTCTTTGTTATTTCAGTCCGGCGCAAAGATGTTGAAAGCGCGAGGGACTACTTTAACTCCATCGAGGCAAACCTCCAGATCAATTTTGAAAAAATGGAATCAAAGCTGATCCCGATGGATGCGACTGCAAGGATGAAAGCCCTGTATTCATACTGGCACATGGGAGAAAACAGGAAGCTTGAACTGGACTTTAAACAAATGGTCAGGGGAAACCGGGACTGGAAGGACTACATTGCCCCACAGAACGTTGGATATTACGAAAATGAAATGGGAGCCAGGGATTACAACGCACTCCAGATCGGAGGCAGGTACAGCGAAGTACTTTATCTTCCGGCAATGCCGCCCGGAGTCAATCCGGAGATCATGAGCAGGCTGACTGCCGGGAGTTTTCCCTGCACCATTACGATTGATGTGGCAGCAATCCCGATGGATGCAGTCAGAAAGCGCTTAAGCGACCTTTACCTGCAGATCGGGCGGACTATCGAGAAACAGCAGGAAACCAGGAACAAGGCGGGTGCGTGGTCGTCGGATGTGTCCTACGACATCAGGAGACAGAAATCCGAAGTCGAGGAGACGATGGATACCGTGAATGACAACAACGAGCGGATGTTCTATGTAGGCGTGTACGCCGTAATCAATGGCTCATCCAGGAAGGAACTTGAGAATAACGTTACGACCTTCACAGCCGCAGCCGAAGGCGAGGGCTTCCATTTCATGCCTGCATATCTCCATCAGCTCGATGCGTTCAATACAGGTTCCCCTGTTGGGGCAAGGTTAGTGCAAACATGTACATGTACCCGATGCTGACTCAGCCGCTTGCAGGCTTTACGCCATTCACTATCCATGAACTGTACCAGGCTGGCGGTATCGCATATGGCATCAACCAGGTCTCCCATAACATCCTGATTGGTGACAGGAAGACGCTCCAAAACGGAAACGGCTTCATCCTGGGTGCATCTGGATCAGGGAAGTCCATGGAAACAAAGAAGGAAATAACAGAAATCTTCCTGACGACCGATGACGACATCATTGTTATCGACCCGACAAACGAATACCGGGTGATCAGCGAATACTTCGGAGGCCAGTTTATTGATTTTTCCTCTACGTCAAAGAACTACATCAATCCGCTGGATACGGACACGCTACAGTACATGGACTCA
This sequence comes from uncultured Lachnospiraceae bacterium, assembly GCA_900555005.1. The sequence goes on from USJM01000001.1 coordinate 4,649, forward strand.
CAGTCGACCTTCTACAGGGACAAGACGAATCTGATGCTGTCAATCTTCGCCCAGATCAAGGATAACAACATAGATCCGGAGGACAACTCAATCATCGGACGTGTCGTCCAGAAAGTGTATGAGGGACTGGGAGATAAAAATTTCAAAGTACCGACACTGTTAGATTTTTACAACATCCTTCAAAGCCAGGAAGAGATAAGGGCACAGGCACTTGCGCTGGCAATGGAACTGTTCGTGACCGGTGCCATGAATATGTTTTCAAAGCCGACAAACGTGAACATCAAGAACAGGTTTACAGCTTACGGGATGGCAGATATAGACCGTTCCCAGTCCGGGATGGGCATCATCATCATGCTGGAATCCATCAGGTCGCGGATCGCCCAGAATAAGGCGAAAGGTAAGTGCACCTGGGTATTTATTGACGAGTTCCATAACCTCTCGCATAACCCGTATTCTGCGGCATACCTTGAGAAAATCTGGCGCGAGGTCCGCAAAATGGGCGGCTTGTGTACGGGTATCACACAGAATGTCGGAGACCTTCTGACGACAGCTTCCGTGTCATCCATGCTTGCAAACAGCGAGTTTTTGATGCTGCTTAACCTGAAAGAGAGCGAAAGAGAGGCTTTGGAAGAAGACCTCGGGATCAGCAGCAACCTGATACAGTTCATCAGTACCAGCACGCCGGGATGCGGGCTTCTCAAATTCGGGAATAAAATCATCCCCTGTGATGGCAGGCTCCCGAAAGACAGCGTGATGTACAACCTCTTTAACACAAACTTCCATGAGCTTGCAATGAAGATAAGGAAGAAGAGCGTTTTCTCGGAAGTGAAAAATCCAAAGGACCTGTATAGGGCTGATAGGTCTGAATAAGGACTTTGCCGGACGATTCTGGGCTGGGGGTGTGGTGCATGAGACAAATGAAAAATGCCATGGATGTCGGGATCCGGACACGGGGATTTAAAAGCCTTATTGAAAAGCAGTCTCTCCGGACAGCATCCGGCACGCTATCGCCCGGGGCAAGGGCATCTGCCTTGAGAGGCGAAGTGTTGAGCGAGCTTCCGGACCAATACCGGAAGGCGTTCAGCAAGCTTTCTCCAAAGCAACAGGAAAAGATGCTATCGCAGATTGAGGGGAAGGTTGACCGGAAAATTCAGAACGGTTCTCTTGCAAAAAAGGCGGTAAAGTTTGAGGAAAAGGATGCAAAGATGGCATCCAGAGCCGCAAAGGGCGGCCGGATGGCGGTCAAACGCTATTCGCGGTATGAAAAATATCGGCTTCCAGAGACTCCGCAAAGGAACGGAGAAGCCGCAGCGATCCTATCGGCAAAACGGACAGATCCACGGCTCCAAAAGTACGTACGGGGGAGCCAGAAAAGCATTGACCGGACGGTAATAGGGAAAAGGAAGGATTTAAAGACTGCCTCGGATATTAGAGATATTCGTAAGATTCAGGAATATATACAGAATCAGGGAATAGCGAAAGAGGGGATAAAGACAGGAGAAAAGCGTCCTCCGGGGGGATATTGGACATCGGCTGCATTAAGAAGAGGCAAAAAACAGAAAGAAACAAGCCGCAAACAAGGTGAAGGCGGCAAGGAAATCTGAATCTATAAGACAGGCATCTCCTTCAAGAAGGCTGGAGCGGCCCGGATGGAAGATCCTCCGGACAGAAGTCTGGGGAGGAAGGCAGACGGAATACCGGGGATGAAAGAAGCTGTTTCGACAAAGATGCTGAAACAGGAAACCGAAACCCTTATGGAAAAAGCTGCCGCAGAAAAAGATGAGAAAACCCAGGATCGGATGGGAACAGCTCCAGGCAGTAAATCAGCCATCGATCTTCTCCAGGCCGGGGCAAGCAAAAAGGAAATCCATCAGATTGAGAAGTCCATAAAGCGGGTAGAAAAAGGGAGGATATTAAAGAGCGATGCGGTAAGGATCGCGACTGCCAGGGCGGTCGCATCGTACCAGAAGAGGTTCGAGACATCGGAATACCGCGAAAATCTTGTCCGGTCGGGCATAACGTCCAAAAGTGAAAAGGCCGCAATCCAGATGCAGTACGAGAAGAAGCTGCAAAGGGCGACCAGGAAAGCATATTCCAGCCAGCTCCGGGCAAGCCTTTTAAAGAATATTGTCCGAAACGGGGTAGTGCAAGGTGGCATCCGGAAGATGCAGCATTCTGCAGATGAGGAACTGGATGACTCATGGACGGCATGGTCGACATGGAAAAGGGCAGTAAAAAATGCCGGCGGCGGACTGGTCAAAGCAGTCCGGAACATGTTCAGTACAAAGGCAGTTGTGTTCCTGATACCGATCATCCTTGCAATGGGACTGTTGTTTACGGTTCTGTTTTTACCGTTTGTGACAATCCTGCCTCTGATGACATCGGCAACCGCTTCCTATCAGGACGAAAATATTTATCCGGCAGGGGACGCAACAGAACTGATCGAGTACGCAAAACAATGGATAGGAAAGATCCCGTATGTATGGGGAGGTGGTCACGACAACGGAACGTCATGGCAGAACGGATGTGACTGTTCAGGGTTTGTGACAGGTGTCTTCAGACATTTTGGGTACAGCATCGGAACCTACACTGGTGATATGGAGAACTTGTGCGGGACAGTAGTTGGCCGTAATTCCCTTGCGAATGCGCAGCCGGGTGATGTCCTGATTTATTACAGGACGGCATCACTTGTACATGGAGACCCTAATGGCTCAGGAAGCTACCATACATCCATTTACATTGGAGATGGGAAGATCATCCACCAGAACGGGAATGTAAATATAGCGAATGAATTTCATTCATACTTTGAAGTACGGCGCGTAATTACAGGCAGCACGTCTGGCGGCCTTGGCGGCAAGGGAACCGGAGGCCACAGGGTTGACGCGACCAACTATTCACAAAGCGACCTGGAACTGATCTGGGCGGTTGTAGGACAGGAGGATAACGGCAGCTACGAAGGCGCACTGGCAGTAATTTCGACGGCTATGAACCGTGTGGAATCCCCTACATGGAGCTATTGCGGCTCTAATGCATTACAGCAGCTAAAAGCGCCGGGACAGTTCTGTTACTCAAATGACCGGTACTGGGTGCCCAGGCTGGGCGGCAACGTCCCGCAGTATGTCAAACAAGCTGTAAATGACTGCTTAAAGAAGGGCATCAGAAACCATAGTCATACAAGCTTCCGGAGCACCAAAGGAAAAGTGACAGGGAACGATGCCGTACAGATTGGAGGAAACTGGTATTTCGGCAGTTAAGATGGAGGGAATATGAAATACAAGAGAATTACAGCAATGCTCAGCGGGGCAGCCATTGCGGCAGGGCTAGCCGCCAGCCGGCCGGCCCTTGTTTTTTGTGGAATCGTATGACGATGTAATGGCTGCCGGGATGGCGGCAGCCCCGGAGGAGTCCTACGAAGCGGTTGTGACTGCGCCGGCAGGACAGGAGGAATATGTGCCGGACACTTCCCCGGCACAGCCGGAAACATCGGAAACGGCGGCACCTCAGACTGATGCGCCACAACCGGATACCGGGGCGCAGGAGACATCAGCCCCTGAGACGGTGGCTCAGACCGATGCGCCTCAGACAGACACGCAGCCAGAGACGACTGGAACCGTCTATGTAACGGAGGCAAGTGGGATACAGGAACAGACAGACGGGAATACAGATCCGGAAGTGCTTTCGCAACAGGTGCTTGGGGAGTCTGAAACAATCGGAAACGTGCTGGCAGAAGTCCCGGTGGAGACAGAAGAGGGATACGAAGGAAGCGGGTATTCAGACGGGAGCTATTATGAAAACGGTTCTTACTGGGATCCGAGCTGGTACTTCAAAAAAGATTTCCGGTTCACACAGGTCGACAAGCAGTATGCCCTCGCTGAAGGGGAGCGGAGCAACCGGATATACGAACAGCCCGACCAGGACTCCGAGATTGTCGGGGAAGTCCCGTATTTTGGCCTCGTCTATGTTTTGAAGACCATGGAAAACTGGTCTTATGTGGAGTCCGGCAACGTCCGTGGATTCATCCCGAACAGCCAGCTGACGCAGGGAAGCAAGACGACAGAAATGGTCGAGACGATGGGGGAAGACCAGTTCAAAACCGCAACGCAGGACGTGGATATCGCAGACAACAAGGCATTCACTTATACGCAGACAACAACGCAGGATGTCCTTGTCGATAAAGACTCAGCGCTTGTGACGGCAGGCGGTGGAATCCTTGAGTACCCGGAGGATAAGGCCAAGTCTGTAGGGGAAGTAAAATCAGGGAACCTTGTATATATCCTTGAAAAAAGCGGGGAGGACTGGTACTACGTGGAATCCGGCGATGTGAGAGGGTTCATACGGGCATCAAACCTTGTCACAGGAACACGGCAAGCACGATCCTGGATAATACCGGGAACTCAGCCGACACCAACATCGCGGTTGAAACCATGAAACCGGAACAGAACCGCTCCCTTTACTACACGCTCAAGTCAACCAAACCAGCAGCATCCGGGATGGGTGAGAACATCGCGGATTATGCGTACTCATTCGCCGGGAAGCTTCCATATGTCTATGGCGGCACAAACCTTGATTATGGTGCAGACTGTTCGGGTTTTGTGCAGTCGGTATTTTCCTCGTTCGGCATCAACCTTCCAAGGACTGCACAGGAACAGGGCGCATCAGGCGAGATCGTGCCGTCGATCAACGACGCACAGCCCGGCGATGTCGTGTATTACGGATCGGGTCCGCATGTAGGGATATACCTAGGCGATGGGAGGATTGCAGAGTGCGCTGGAAACTCCGGAAACACGGCTGCAAACCCCGGGAAAGGGGTAACAATCCAGAATGCAGACTATATGCCGATAACGTCAATCAGACGCTATATCATCCTCACAGACGGCTCTGAAGGTGTTTCAAAAACGGGTTCCAAGCCGGATAATACCGTGTACACGCAGGAACAGATGGAACTGATCTGGGCAGTTGTGGCACAGGAGGATAATGGCTCATACCAGGGCGCATTGGAAGTCATTTCGTCTGCAATGAACAGAACAGAGTCAGCTAGATGGGGCTTTGAAGGCGGGAACGCGCTTTCACAGCTGACCGCTCCCGGGCAGTATTGCTATTCCATGGACAGCTATTGGAAGCCGAGGCTCCATGGGAACGTCCCTTCTTACGTAAAGCAGGCCGTATACGACTGTTTAAAGAAGGGCATCAGGAACCATACCTACACGAGTTTCCGCAGCACCAAGGGAAAAGTGACCGGGGACAACGCAGTCCAGATCGGCGGCAACTGGTTCTTTGGGAATTAAGGGGGCAGGCAAATGAAGAAGACCAACATAGTCCTGGCAATCGCAATGGCTACAGCCCTTCTATTGCTCGCCGTTGTTGTAAACGTATGGAATAAAGAACACAAGATGTCTAAGGGCAAGGCAGATGGGATGGAAGAGACCGAAACGGAGTACCTGGAGACAGAAGGGGCAGGCAATACGGGGAAGACACCGGCAATAGAAAATGGCAGCATCTTAAGCCAAAAGGAAGATAGCAGCATGGCAGAGGACGGAACAGAGGCATCCTTTGTGCAGGAAAGCGGAACGGCTGTGGAAACGGAGGCAGTTGGGAACGGGCTGCAAGAGGACGGAAGACCGGACAATGGTGGGGCGGCGGATGCAGCTGTAAACGACGAATCGGCAGCTCAGGAGAAAAAAGAAAAAATCGACAAGGAATACAGCACCTATGTAGGTTCCTTCAACCCAACGGTTACCCAGATGGAAAAAGGGATCAGCTTAGTTTTGATCGGCGACAACATGCAGGCTTTCAAAGAGGCAATCGCAGGGTATTACTACCAGATGTCAGGGAACGCCTATAACATCACAAAAATCCGCCTGGACAGCATCGAAGGGGACGATGAAAACGAGACGCGGGGAATGGTCACGGCTTTCAGCAAGGTCGGAGAGGAAGAATATTCACAAGACCTGCTTGTCATATGGGACAAGGCCTACAAGTTCTACAGTGTCTACGCTTACAGAAAATACAGCTCTTAAGGAAGGAGGGGCGGATGAGCACAAAAAAGATGATCCAGTACATCCTCATACTGATTGCGATCTTCGTTGCATCAAACCTGGTGCCGTACATCTTCGGGATAGGGACGACAAGTCTGGTCAAGGGCATTATTGGGAAGACAGAGACGGAGAGTGAGGAAGCGGCTGTGGAAACGGAGTCAGAATCCGATGCACAGCCGTTTCCTACGCCTGTAACCGAAACCGAGACAGAAGGTGTGAGGATAAACAAGGCAAAGCCTTCGGATATTCCAAAAGAAGAAAGTCGTGCATCTCCGAAGAACCAGTCAGAGATTGCATCGATAGAAAAAAGAAACCAGGATTACGACACAAAGTATGAGACGTTTTATGAATCGTTCAATCCGGAAATGGCTGAGAGAAAGGAAGGGATAAAGGAGGTAATCATCGGAAGCCGGATGGATGAATTTAGAATTGCCCTGGCAGGATATGTTTTTTCAGCTTATGGAGACCAGTATGAAGTAAAGAAAGTCAGGCTGGATAAGGCATCGGTCGGAGAGGAGGGGAAATCAGGTATTGTGACAATTTTCCTGAAAGCCTCCGATAAGAAGTATTCACAAAAGCTCAAAGTCATATGGAAAGACAATGAGCAGTATTACCAGTTCAAAGCACAAAAATAAAGGAGAGGCATTATGTACAGGAAGAAGCGGAACAACAAGACACTGCTCATACTGATTGCGGTCATCGCAGCATTCGCGGTCGCAATGTTTGCTGCATATTACCTGAAAGGCAGAAAGGCGGCTCCAAAGATGGTTGAGACAGAAGAAAACACATTCACAGCGCTCATTTATAAGAGCGTGAATTGCGATATCGAGTATGACAAGAAGCTTCTGGAGAAGGAGACATCCAAGGAATTAAAGCTTTCTATAAAATCCGGAAAGATGGTCACGCTGGTCATCCATCCTAAAAAGAACCGGACGTTCAACGGCATTTCAATCAACGCATCCGAGGACATTGACACGTCCTACAATGCTCTTGTAAATAATGCTGACGGTGGCAGCAAGCGGGTCAACTTCGTGATGCCCGACAAGGATATCCTTATCAACATCAATTTTGCGGAAGACGCGACAGAGGCCGAGGTGCCTGTAGAGGCTTCTGTCTCAGAAACACAATCCGAAACGCAGTCAGAAATTGTTGAGCCGGAAACGAATCCTTACAACCTGAACCTTCACGGCCTGACCGCCCAGATCCTCGCATCCTATAATGGGCTGTTCGACGACCAATCATTTCTCCAGGCACTCGGAGACCAGCTACATATTACATCTGGGGCATCTGACTATAGGGGTGTGACAGATGTAACCTTCTCTGACGAGAAGTACACAGGAAAAGCCGAAGACGGGAAGGTATACCATTATGTGTACCTGAACAATGACCCGGCCTGGAAAGTCCTTGCAACATTCTATAAGAATGACAAGTCCTGGCTGTTTACTGAGCCGGAGCCTGAAACGCAGTCCGAAACACAGTCCGAAACTACGGCAGCGACCGATGCCCCGGTCAATAGTTCGAATGGTGCAGCGACATCCGGAGGCGGATCTACAGGCGGCGGTTCCGGAAGCGGGACTGCTACAGCACCCCAGACGGAAGTGACAAGTTTCGATATCATGAACGTATCTTCCACCCTTATGAAATTCTGCGGAGGACAGGATTCGTTCTATGACCAGGTATGGAAGTACGTCCTTAACAAAAAGCTTACCGGGCAGATTGTCGGGACCATGGATGATTACAAGATTGATCCTGGTTCAAATACCGCGACATTTACAATTTCCCTGAATACTGGAGGGACGATCAACGGAACGTATGACAAAGGAACTGGCAAATATTCGCTGACAGGGCTTTCATGAGGGGGACGGACAAAATGAAGAAAACAGATATCCAGGGAGAAAATGAGTCTTCCGAAATCAGGGCGGGAAGTGCTGAGACGAAAAAAACGGAGCCTGGGGAAGACAGGCTCCCGGAAGAGCAGATGCAGGATATTGTGGAACCTGGAAAAAGGAACTATTGGAAAGGGATGCCGTTTCTGATCGGGGCGGTGGCTGCCGTCAGCATCATGGCGGGAGTCAAATGGTATGAAAACAATGATGTGAAGGATGTTTCGCAGACTGAGACAGCATCTGAAGAAATGGGAATCGCCTTTGCGATGCCGGATACGGAAAAAGCAGGCAGCAAGGAAACGATAAAACAGACGGAAGCTTATGAAACAGAGACAGAGCTTCCGGAAAAGGAAAAGCAGAAGTACCGTGATGAGGGGGCAGCGAAGATCAAGTCGTTCGTCTTCATGGCTGATGAAGGCGGCATCAGTCCTTACATGACGATCACAGGACTTACTGAAAAAGAGAGAAGGGATACTGGATTCATTGAAGCGGATTTCCTTAATAAGGCTGGCCTGTATCTGAAAGACCGTGGGATTAGCACAAAGCGGATTATTGTAGAAAACCCGATTGACTGTTCCTGCCCGGATGGGAAGGCTTTCCAGGCAAGGCTTGAAGGACAGGAAAAATATAATTTCCAGTTTATCGTATTCCCGTCAATAAAAGGACAGTACATCTTTACCTTGCAGGAAAAGGAAAAAGAAGTCCAGCCAGAATCGCTCCAGACAACTGAGACAACGGCGCAGACGAATGTGCAGGCACAGACGACACAGACGGACGCTTACCAGACGAACACGCCGCAGGCAAATACATCGCAGACGCAGCCAGCAACAAGCGACTATGATGCGACCAGACTTTCTATTTCATCAATCCCGAACGAACTGTATAACTACCTGGATAACGAGTATACGTTCCAGTACAGCTTATACAGCTACCTTTACAACGCAGGGAAGAAGAATGTCTCATCCGCAGCGGTGGTAGACTACAGCATTGACGGCGGAACGAAGACGGCATCCATGAAAATACAGCTCGATGATGGAAGCGTCATTTCGGGGATATACAGCAAAGGAACAAACAGTTATTCATTCACCTGATTGGAGACAGATATGGAATCGTCATGGATTTTTACGATAAACAATAAATACGGTGTGAAAATCCTGGCGGAGCCTTCGGAAGATCTGACAAAGCTCATGATGCTGCGTGAGATTTTCCGAAGGTATCATTTTGCGGAAGATGAAAGAATCATATTCCTCAAAATCAGGAAGAGAGAAGAGAAGATCCAGGAAGATAAAAAAAACAAGGCGATCAAATCTCGCAGGACAGTGAAAAAAAATACATCTTTCATAAAAGAGATACCGGGATGCCAAGTGATAGCGGAGGACAAAGAATACATTTTTGTCCTTTGCTATCCACAGGTCGCCATGGACATCATTGCAGAATTTGGATGTTCCAGGGAAGACCCTTCAATCCATGAAATCTTTGAAATGATAAAAAGTGGGAGGACACTCAAAAAAGAAGAAAAAAAGGGAGACAGAAAAACAAATAGCAAGGATGAAAAAATGGGGAGAAAATAGACCGGAAAAGGGGAAAAAAACAGTGGAAAAACAGGGATATAAAAACTCAAAAAAAGGTCAAAAAAAGGCCGGAAAAACGGTGAAAATTGCATTGAAAATGCGCGAAAAAACGGGGGTATTAGGGGTCAAAACCCTAACAAGATGCGTGTGTCCATGTCGGACACAGGCGTATCTTGCTAAAATAAATATATAGGGTTATTTGACAGGTGAGAAGTACGATATACTTTTTTAAGAAGCATATGAGAAGTATATGGGAAGTACGATATACATATTTTAGAAGCATATGGGAAGTATATGAGAAGTATATTATATGTATGGCGAGAAGTATAATATATATTTTTAAGAAGTATATGAGAAGTATATGGGAAGTATATTATATGTATGGAAAATGGCCTAGTACGGGCGTGTTTTTGTATCAAAAAAATGAAAAATGAAACCGGCACTGATTTGCCGTGAATAACAGAAAATCCGAAAAATGAAAAAACGGGCTTCCGCAACTGCGGGAGGCCGTTTTTGTTTTTACAAAAAATGCTGAAGGGAAAGGAAGGTAATGGATTGGAGAAAAAAGAGAAATCAAAAAACGGGAGGGCCAGAGAGAAAGTAAGAAAATTCTCCTGGAGGATGAAAGAAGAGGAATTTGAGAAGATTGAGAAGGATGCGGCTGAAATGAATATCACCCCGTCGGAGTTTATACGGCAAAGGATGTCGGCATACAAGAAACCACAGATGCCGCCGGAAGCGATGGAGGCGCTGAACGAGATGCGCGCAGAGATCAGGGAAAACCGGACGGCCATCAATGAAATTGAGAAAAGATACTTTGAAAGCAATGAAGGGATACCGAAAGGGATAGAGGAACTGAAGAAAATCATCAGGGATGAAGAGGACATGGTGAACCGGATTTATAAAATGCTGAAGGAGATATACGAAAATGGCAATTTTAAAACTGGTGCGGATTAAGGAAGGAAAAGGGACAGGGACGGCTATGACAAAACCGCTATCCGCTTCTATCGACTATATCTGCAAACAGAGAAAACGAGGGGTGGAATAGATATTGGTGGAAACTGCGGGAACAGGCCAGATCTCATTTATGAAACAATGCTGGCTACAAAAGAATTCTGGAATAAGCTTGATGGATCACAGGGGTTTCACTATATCATTTCATTTCCTAAAGATGACAGAGTAATGATTGATAAAGTGAAGCTTGTGGCAGAAGAATTTTGTAATGAGCTTCTTTGCGGACAGTATGAATATGTCTATGCCGTCCACTCAGATCATGAGCACCTTCACGCGCATATTGTTTTCAACAGTGTTTCATGCATAGATGGGTTAAAGTACCATTCACCTGAAGGCGATTGGAAAAAACGCTTGCAGCCTATACTGGATAAGATATGTGAAAGGTATGGTCTTCCGGTACTTGAATATGATGAAGAGAAAGACCGGGTGGGGAAAAACTACGGGGAATGGAAGGAGCAGCAAAAGACGGAATCAGAGAAAAAGAAGCAAGGGTACTCTGCTTTTGATGTAGCCAGGGACATGATAGATGAAGCGATTGTCAAATCAGCTGATTATGAAGAGTTTATCAGTTATCTGAAGAATCATGGATATGAAGTTACAAGGGACGGCGAGAAATATTTATCCGTAAGGCCAGCCGGGAGGGAACGTGCAATACGGACTGGAAGGCTTGGGGCAGGATACTCGAAAGAAGAGATCATTCAGAGAATCCAATTTGTTAAATCGCATCCGAATATTAGAAAGGACTACAAAATATATGGCGATGTACTGCGCGTAAACAAGCAGCTTCGCACGAACATACGAAAATATGGTGAGTGGCACATGAGCGGGATGCAGAAGACCTACTATCGGAGATGGAGGTTTGTCGTATATATACGAAAAGGCAAGGGAAGGCAGCTCAGCCCGGCAGCATACGACAGAGCGATTCGAGACCTCAACGAGTACACCTTGCAAATCTGGTATCTTGCAAGGCATGACATCCGGAACCAGGAGGATGTAGAAGAGAGGCTTGAAAAAATCTTGGAAAGCAAAAACAGCCTCGCTATAGAGAAAAAATATGTCAATGGAAAAATTAAGAAAGATGAAACGGTCAGGCTGGTACTCCGGATGAAGGAACTGTCGGCATATGCAGACAGATCAGCGCAGGAGGAAAATGAGATTAAAGAAATCCGAGAGAGGATTGAGGAAAAGCTGCCTGTTGCAGAAGCTGAGGAATACACAGGAAAATTATTAACCGAAAAACAAAACCTGTTAGAGCAGGCAAAGCAGTACAGGGACGAAGAGAGGATGATGAAGAGAATCCTTTCTGAACTGGAGAAAAAGAAAATAATGGTTGGCGGTAATGAGTTTCCGATAGAGGAAGACAGGAGAATGTCGGAAGAGCAGATCCGGAAGCAAGTCAAGAGAATTACAGCTTTGTGCGATGAACTCGAAGAAGACCAGACGAGGCTTGGCTGGCAGAAAAGGATTTATGATGCAATCATCGATTTCCGAAATGAAGGGGGCAGCCATGAATTCCTGAAGGCGAAGTCACTTCTTGATGAAACAGAGCAGGAAAAGTTTTTATCAAGATACGAAGTATTGGAAAATAATATAGATGAAGCAAGGAAACAGATACTTCAAAAAATAGAAAAGCTGCCATATGATTCCGGAGAAGATGGTTCGAAAAAAAAGGAAACTATCGAGAGCCTGAAACTCAGGGTGGAAAGTTTGGAGCTGCAGGGACACATGCCATCCCAGATCGGGACAATAAAAGAGAGAGATCTATGGCTATACAAAACCAAAGGAAAACTCCGAAGTGATGAAAAAGCAAAAGAAGAGCGCCAGGATATCATGGATGCCGTAATAGATTATCAGAAGAATGGTAATGCTGCAGACGAAGATTCATTACTGATCCTCAAGGAGCGGGACATGATGTCGGAAGAAGCGATTGAAAATTTCCTTAAGGCTGGACGATATATTGAACGAAATATCAAGCGGGAACAGCGGACAATTAAAAAGTTGGAAGCGATGAGGTTTGATGAACAGGGCGTTGTGATGAACAGGTTTGTATCTGGAAAGGATGCGGTCGAAATCGTCACACTTTGCGGAAAATATGAAAACGACCTTGAGTCGCTGAGATGGCAAGAAAAATTAAAAAATGCAATCGAGGAGATGAGAGCTGGAAATGGAAACGTGGAATATTTAAGGAAAAAAGCGCTTTTAGAGAAGGACCAGCAGGATGCGTTCCTTCTGAGATATGAGACCAATAAAGAAAAAGTGTTACAGGAGGAAAAGAAGATTGAAAGAAAATACAAAGAATTGGAAGATTGCACTACAGACAGGGATCCGAATGGATTGAAGCAACTGAAGGCCGTCAGGCTGATGATTGATGCAGTGAAGCTTGACGGTAATATCCCCGAAACGTTCATTACAGAAAAGGAACGTGAGATGTGGCTTATCAAACTGCAAGCGAAAATACTGCGAGATCAGGAAGCGATGGACATCAGGGAGGAAGTATTAAAGGCGATAGATGATGTAAATTGCAATGGGGCTGCCGCATCTGAGGACAACAGGAAGACCCTGGAGAAAAAACATCTTTTGGAGAAAACTTCGCAGGAGAATTATAAAAAATCCTGCATGTACCTGAGAAAGCAGATCGAGAAGGAACTCGTCCAGGAACAGAGAATTGAAAATATGCGAATAAATGAAAATAACCTCTCTCGCAAACGAGAGACGGCAGTAACCGCAAATACATCAAAAACTGTGCTATCATAAATGCAAAGATTAAGGATAAACATAAGGGCAGAGAAGAAAGCCACACAGCCAGGGAAGGAGGCAGAATGTATAAAATAGAAATATCCAGCCTCAATACTGAAAGCATGCGCCCGCGATTTTTGTTAAGACAGCTTCAGGACTTCTCCTCCAGCGATTTAAACAGGGAAGGAAAAATCATGGTCCTATATGGGCTGCGGAGGACGGGGAAAACTGTTTTGATGGAGCAGCTTGCTAAGGAGTTCTCTGGCCACAACAGCTGTGCAATTTACGAAGTTCAGGACGGGGATACCCTTCACGATATAGAGGAATGTCTTATAAAGGCAATAGAGGGGAAAACCACCCTGGTCATGTTCGATGAGATTACGAAGGCAAGGGATTTCATCACAAGGTCGTCATCCCTTCCTGATATCTTTGCAAAAGAAGGGATAAAGATAATCGTAACCGGGACGGATACTCTTGGGTTCCAGATTGCTGACAAGCGCGAACTGTTTGACCGGACGATATACGTCAACACTACACATATACCGCTTGCAGAACATTGCGCTGTTTTCGGGATAAAGGACATAGACGACTATATCGAGTACGGCGGCCTGATGTCACGGAACAGTCCAGAGCTGGTTCATGACTATACGACAGCATGCAGGTATTTGGATAGTGCAGTAGCAGGCAACATAGCAAACAGTTTGTCCAGAGGAAGACATGAAACGGGTATTGGCGTTCTTTCAAAGGAAGAATTGTCTGTAATGGTAAACCGGCTTGTGCAGGATTATAGCGGGGAGTTCAATAAAAGGGTACTTGAGGATGAGCTGGATTCATCTATGATGAACCAGACGATACGGGTTGCTCAAACACCCGAAAACAGATTCATCATAAGCAGGCTCATTTCCGAAACCGATCGTATCACGGAGGAATACCTGAAGGAAATCAATGCGAGCGGAAGTCTTCAACATGAGATAACCAGACCCATGGTGGAGGAACTGCGGAATACCCTTTTTGATATGGAGGTTTTGTCTGCCACAACTATAGCAAACTTTGTTCATGATGAAACAGGCTGGCACGAAAGGGCAGAAGACCATGAATATTACATGGTTCAGCCGGCGATCAGGTATTACCATTTGAAGAAGGCAATAGAGTTTGTATATTCAGACCAGCGGTATAGAGACCTCGGGATCCGTGACAAACAAGTAATTGAAAGGCGGCTTGAGAATAGTGTCCGGGGAACAATGACCGAACAGATTGTTCTTTACGATACAATGAAGGATCTTCCATCCGGTCGCTATAAAGTGCTGAAATCGACATTTAAGGAAGGCAGCAAGACACAGATCGGAGAGTACGATATGCTGATCTGTGACAAGCCTGCACAGGAGTGCTGGGGATTCGAAATAAAACATAACGACCTTGTACGGAAAGACCAGACAAGGATGCTTGCCAATAAGGATATACAAGATCTTGTCGCGTATAAGTACGGTGATATACAGCAGCTTTGTGTGCTTTACCGGGGGAAAGCATTCAAGGATAGAGAGACAGGGATTGTTTATCTGAACATAGTAGAGTTTGCTGCGGCGATCAATCAATACCATGATTGTAGGAGGGCAATGACAAGCCTGATGGCTAGTATACCTGTAAAGGATATAGAAGAGATAGCAAGCCGCCAGAAAATCCACGTTCCGTTGAAACAGAACGATCCGTAAAGATGGGAAGACATATAAGGCAATAATGAATAATGGAGACCAGCTATGAAAAAAAACAATATGGCGATTTCAATGGGAAAACGTCAACTGGTTGATTCTATCTGGAAAAGTGCTGGAATAGAAGGACTCGGGACAACGTTCCCGAATACTGTAAAAATTCTGGAAAACATACCGACAGAAACTACCAGGGATGAAGTCCTTTTTATTGTCAATATGAAACGTGCATGGCAGTTTTTGTTTGATAATATTGATTATCCGATTACAATGCAGTATTTGAGTGAACTGAATAAAATCTGCATGACAGATTTGATTTATGATGCCGGGAAGCTTCGTACAGTTCCAGTTACGATTGGTGGAACAAGCTGGAAACCGGAAATCCCGGATTACGAAACAATTAAGAGAGATATAGAGGCTATCACAGCGAATCCAGATAAATTGGAGAGCGCATTGGATATGTTCTGCTATATTGCACGCGTACAGATGTTTCTTGACGGAAATAAGCGCATTGCTGAACTGACCGCAAACAAGATCCTCATGGACAATGACATTGGTATCCTGTCGATACCATATGAGCATATTTCAGAGTTCCTGGATAAACTGGTGTCGTTTTATGAATCTGGTAACCCAGGGGAACTGAAAACATTTTTCCGTGGGACATCACTCTTGATTAATCCTTCTTATCATGAGAATAAGGAAGAATCGTTTTCAGAGTATAAGTTCCCGGGAGAAATCAACCATATAAAACCAATCAAAAACACGAATGGTGTAAGACATCGCTGAAGTGTTTTGGGAGGATTATGAGCAGCCATTTCAAAATGGCACAAAAAATGAAAAAATGGCAGTGAAAGTATGCGGATGGCAGTAAAGCCTGTTGAAATGTCAGCGAGGGCTGTGCTAATATTCACAGTGATGAGGTGCACAAAGACATAAAAATATACAAGAATGATCGCGCAAGCGGTCATTTTTTTGTTGTAAAGATTAACGATGGGCGGATGACATGAATGCCAGGATAGCGAAAAAGAGGTTACGGAAAGAAATGCATAAAAAGCGGCGCAAAGATGAAGATGAAAAGCAGCAATACATGGAGGCTTTCATCGGGTGCACAAATATTATGGCTGATGAAAAGCCTGAACCCTCAACATATACATTTACGACAGACAAAACGAAACCGAACGAAGCTGTAACAGATAGGGGGATTGATAGACATCCTGATCTAGAAGAGAAAGAAGACAGTAAGAAAACAGAGAATGACAGGCTGGATGAAAAACCAGCAAGCGAGGATAAAGAAGAAAGTAAAGGCGGGGTAAGAGGAGAGGAGATAGAACAAGTAGAAAGTGAAGATTCCGGCCAAAAGAAAAGAGATATGAATGGTGGAGAAGGGCAGCCGGGACCAATAGTAGATGAAGGAACAGAACAAGAATTCCAAGGCAAGGGAACCGGGGATAAAGAAGCTGCATCTGACATAGAAGCTGAAAGCACAGGAGAAGATGAGACAAGAACAGAGGAGATAAATGGAGAGGTCAAGCTTGAGGAGGACGATCTTGAAAGCCTAGAGATGCCAGGGCTGGAAGATACCTTTACCCCTTCCGAAAAAGACATCCAGTATTTTGAAATAGAACATCAACGGGGGCTGGGGATGGCAATACAGGAAATGGTTTCGCTTTTCGAATCGCTCTGCAAGTTCCAACAATCACAGATCATTGCAATGCAGCAAACCGCATCCCAGTTAACAGCGAAAGAAGAGAAACGGAAGGAAGACGATAACGACGAAAAAATCCGTGAATATGTGGATTCACGGATAGGGGAGCTGTTCAAGCTGCATGAGCAGAAGCTTGACGATGCAGTGAATACAGCCAGGGAGATCGTAACGGCGGCGGGAAAGAAAGAGGAGCTAAAAGGGCAGGCGGGAAAAGAGGATCAGGGAAGACAAGCCCAAGAGGAGAATGACAGCCACCAAGATGATACGGGAAAGCAAAAAGGAGAAACACTATTTAAAAATAGTGTACCAGAAAGGGTGACCACGTTTGCCGAAACAACAAGTCAGCCCGAAGTTGAAATAAACAGCCAGCAATTAACAGTAGAAATACCCAAAGGGAAATATTTTGAAGACAAACAACAAGGCAAGGAAGAATCTGTAAAACCAAACGACGAAGCCGTGGAACCTGTTGTAGACCCAGATACGGACAACGATAAGACTGTCCAAAAGAAGGGGATATTTCGGAAAATCAGGAAGATGATGAACCAAAGAAAGGAAAAAGCGCAGAGAGAGCAGGAGGAGCGGCAGAAAGAACAGCAGCTAATCATTATTCGGGAGGCACTCTTTAGGGGGAGCTACACTCAGGAACAGTCAGACGTAATACGAAAAGCGGTAAGGGCAGGGCTAAGCGAAAAAGAGATAAAGGAGTTTTGCGACCCGGAGGCAGACGCGGCCATGATGGAGATATACCTGGAACTGTTGAAGCTGCATAAGCAGAAAAATCCAGACAAAGTGGATGACCAACTGCAAATAATAAAAGGTGGTGCTGAAAACAGATGAAGTTTAACAGGGCCAGAGATGGGCCGTATAAGAAAAATAAGATGATAACCTGATGGAGCTGCTTTCAAAAGCGGCTTTTTTAATTGGAGGAAAAGATGGAACAGCAAGAAAATACAAGATTGGACGACTTCCGCGTGGAAGACTGGAAATGTTGCAAAGACAAGGTGTTTGTCGAAGCAATCGGGATAGAGATGAATAAGGATTTAATCCCACGTATCCCGCACAGGATCTTCGGTGGAGATGTCGCATGTATTTATCGGATAGATATTTCACGAAAGTCTATCCATGTAGTGAATGCAATGTTGGAACGGTGGGGGATAACCGGAGACGAGCTGCATAGAACAGCGTTAGGAAACACTATGAAAAAGTACCCGGCGGTGATGATGCCGGTGGGCACTGCACTTAAAGAGCTAACTCAGAAAAAAATAGACATGGAAGTAGAAGATTCTCCCCTTATGGTGATTACCAATAAGGCATCTTTGACCGGAGACGCGGCATATGGGGCATCGACTATTTTCTATCCTGCCGTGCAGGACAAGATCAGCGAGTATATGAAGAATGGTGAAGATGTATACCTGATCCCGTCCTCAGTACAAGAGTGGCTTTTATGCCCCAAACATATCTGCCAGGAGCCAGAAATAGAAGCGTTTATAAAATATATGAATAAGCAGATGCCAAAAGGACTCCGCCTGTCAGATCATCTTCATCATTTAGATCCTGTTACTCGAGAGCTTACATGCCCGAATTATCAGCCAGACCTGACAAGAAATGCTGATGTCCTGACAGTTAAGCCAAAAGTGCACAGGAGCCGCCTGTGTCGGTAATAAGCTTATAAACAAACTTTACGCCAAGTTGGCGAAAAGTAGGACACTTGAAGGCTATACGGCACTGACGGAGGAATAGGCAGGTTCCTTCAATCAAATTAGTACATGTATTGTCAAGGAAACTGTTACGGAAATAGGGGAAAAGATGGAAAAAGAAATGCGAAATAGGTTTGGAGTCCGCATCAAAAAAGTATTCATTGTCATGATTGCAGCATTTGTTGCCGGGACAGCAGCGCCCACTCCAGGGAATGTTATAAATGCATATGCTGCGGCAAATACTTGGTATTCATCACAACTTGGAAAGGATGCTCTGGCAAAGCAGATATATGGACGGCTCGTAAAATATTATGTTAGGGGGAAGCATACCGGGGCGATGGACTATACCCGGATGGAAAAACAGTTTCCTTTTTCCGCATCAGATGCGGGAAGTCTGGTGCAGGAAAAGGAAAGCATAGACCAGTCCGTGTCGCTTGCTAAAAAAGCATTCCTCCAAAACTATCCGGAGAAATATTGGTTCTATGGTGCACAGCCATCCTGGAGGATTGTAAAGTCCAGCAAGGATGGAAGGTACTCCCAGGTAATGGTAAGGTTTGAAAAATCGTCAATCCCTCAGAGCGGCAACCAGCTTTATGGGGCGGCTTTGTCAGAAGCCATTTCATCCATTAAAGCCAAAAGAATCCAGTTTTCAGGAACAAGCCGATTTACCCTCCTGAAATCGGCTTATTCCTGGGTTGCCCAAAACCTGGACTATGGTACAGGAAGTTACTATTTTTCATCCGCATCTGCGTTTGGAGGGGATGGGAGGGCGTTATATCCCGGATATGCGGACACCTTTACAGTTCTCTGCAACAAGCTTGGGATTCCGTGCGTGACCGTGTATGGCTACGTGAACGGACAGAAAGACAGCCCCCATGCGTGGAACTATGTCAAAATGCAGAATGGGAAGTGGTATCTTTGTGATCCGACATGGGACGACGAAGGACAGACATGCAGTTTTGATTATTTTCTTGTAGGAAATCTGGCAGACCATACTGCGGTTGGCAACTATCCGTCCCTCAACCGGACATCCTATACATATGATTTCAACAAGCGGGGGAAAAAAGCTGCAACAAAGAGAATCGCCATATCAATTCCGAGAAAAGTCACTTTAATGCGTGGACAGAAATTATCCATCGGAGCTACCAAATATCCGGCAGACTCGAAAGATAAAGTCATTTATAAGTCGTCTAAAAAAATGGTTGCATCGGTATCTTCGAAGGGGGTTATCCGGGCAAGGAAGAAAGGAGTAACCTTCATAACAGTAAGATCAGGTAAGAAAAAACTCAAAATCAGGGTAACGGTGAAATAAATTGGAGGAAACACGATGAAAAGGAAAAACAGGATCACGTTGTTTGTCATAACGCTTATGCTGTGCATGTTGTTCACTGGGACGGCAGCGTTTGCAAAGGGAAAAAAGAAGGCTGTTCCCAAAATCAGCAGCAAAGCGATCACCCTTACTGTTGGGAAGTCCGAGACAGTTTCCGTAAAGAACTATCATAAGAAAGTAAAGTGGTCATCCAGCAATAAGGCAGTAGCAAGGGTAAATTCAAAAGGAAAGGTCACTGCGCAAAGCAAAGGTACGGCACTCATTATTGCAAAAGCAGGCAAAAAAAGGCTTACCTGCAAAATTACAGTGAAAGGAAAACCAGCACAGGTACAGAAGGTAACTGTCCCAAGGAGGCTTGTATTGATCGCGGGGGAAGAATACCTTGTTTCTGCGAAAATAAAGCCGGCACAGCTTCTCTGCAAGGTCAAGTGGTCATCCTCCGATGATTCTATTGCTACAGTAACCGAAAAGACCGGGATGATTACGGCGAACAAAGCAGGAAAGGTGAAGATTACCGCAAGGGCGGGAAAGAAGTATGCAACATGCATTGTGACAGTGAAGACGTTCCCAGCAATCGCATCGGTCAGTATTATTGGATCTTCGACAAACGGTTCTCAGCCGCTCAAGATTGGTGCTTCCACAAAACTGAGTCTTAATGTCAATTCCCAGGTTGCCCGTGGTTTCAAGTGGAGTACTTCAAATCCGGCTGTGGCAACAGTCGACCAGACAGGAAGAGTCCAGGGTGTCGGCGCAGGTACGGCAATCATTACGGCATTCAGGAAAACCGGAACCGGGAAGCCCATGATTTCCCTTTCGACGACAGTCGTCGTACAGGCAGATGAAGCAGGTAAGAATGCAGCCGAGTCCGGGAAGGCAGTGACAGACAGTAAAGCCCATGGTTCTATTGTCGGGATCACGGCAGCATCATCCCTAAAAGAAGCTGAAAGAATATCTGATGTGACTGCCAATACAATCACTGTAAAGACTGTGTACCAGGATGGAACGCAGGAAGATGCTGGAAACTATTCATACCGGGGTGAGCTGAAGGATGGGAATTTCGTATTTACGGTAACGACAGGTGACGGGAAGTATACTGCAACGTTCAGTGTCAAAAAAGCGGCACCAAAGAGGACTATAACAGAAATCGTAGCAACATGCAGCATGAAAGAGGCAGAGAACATCAACCAGGTCACAACTGATAAGATCACAGTAACTGCGAATTACAACGACGGGACATCAGAAGAACTGAAGCAGTACAGTATCAACGGGAGTGAGTCAAAAGATGGGAAGTCCTTCCTGATCACTGTCTCTGCCGACAATGGCCGTTTAACATCTACTTTCAGCGTCAAGAAGAAAGAAGCCGTGAAAACCGTTACATCTATCAATGCTGAGTGCAAGGTAGAAGCAGCAGAGACGATCAGGGATATCACACCGTCAGACATTACCGTAATGGCAACATATAGCGACGGAACTACAGGCCGGGTCACTGCGTACAGCCTCACGGGAAAAACATCTGAAGACGGCAAGTCCTATATATATACAGTAACGACTGAGGATGGGAAACAGTCCTGCACATTCAGCGTGGCAAAAAAGCAGAAAGAGGAACAGAAGCCGGATTCTGAAATACTTACCGGGATCAGGGTTAAAATCAGCGGAAGCATCAGTGTCGGGGAAGGCATTTCAAATGTTCTTTCTGTAACCGCAGTCATGAAGGATGGAAGCGAGAAGGATGTGACGGCAGAGTCATCATCCGACTTCCAGCCCAAAGCAGAAGCAGGAGAGTACCCGGTAAAGGTCACATACCAGGGACTTTCCGCTGATACGACAGTTACAGTGGTAGATCTGTCTAAGAAGCTAACAGGTGTAGACATCAAGTTTCAGAAGCCGTCCGTCTACATGGACGACGACATCCAGATGGGTGATATCGCAGTGACGGGGACATATGCAGACGGGCATTCAGAAGCGGTCACAGATTTTACATTTGCTGTAAAAAAAGCGACATATGACGGAGGAAACACAGAGATTACGGTCACGGTTCCGAATATCGGGAGCCAGACAGTTTCAGTCCCGACGTATGACAGAAATAAGGTGACCCATGCGGAGTTCAGCGTGCAGAAGCTTGAGTATCATGAAGGAGAGGCGGTTGACAGGAGCACGATCAAGGTGACGGGGACAACAAGGGATGGAGGAACGGTTGAAATTACAAATTTTGCCGTCAGTCCGGAAACAGTAACCGCAGGAACAAAGCAGATAACTGTATCGGCGGCGGGATTCAGCGAGGCGTTTGACATTGCTGTAACACAATAAGGCGGATGACGTGATGAGGAGGTTGCTATGGATATGGAGAAAGGCATGGTGAAGGCATTGGCAGTGGAGAGGTTTGTAGCTTATAAAAAAATGGTTAAGAAGCTGTTTTCAGATGGGACTCCACAGCATGGAGAATCTGGTATGATAAAGCCAGAGGCAGAAAAGGATTAACAGGAAAAAAAGAAAATGCCGCCTTGGGGGCTTGAATGTGCCTCCAGGGCGGGGGCAAAAAACAGAAAGGGGTTCAATCATGACGAAGGATGAAAGAGAGCACTTCATGGACATGCTCGACTGCTATGCAAAGGAATCAAAGGTAATTGAAGAGGAGGACAGGATGACGGCAAATAGAGATCTGACATCCGTGTATCCGGACGCAAAAGTTGAAGATGTAGGCTTAAAAGGCTGAATACAGTATCAATAAGTGGTGGTTATAAAGATCCATGGGGACATGGGTCTTTTTCTATGCCTTAAAAGAGGGTTCGTCATGATTGAAACATTTTATGATTTTTGTGAGGAAGCGGAGCAGTCATTAAAAGACTATATTCCAAAAGAATACCAGGAATGTACGGTAAGCCTCCATAGGCCGGTAAGCGAAATGGATTTTGAGCATACCTATATCCTTGTACTGCCTCCGGGGACAGACATGGCGCCGATCATCAGGCCGGCTGAGTATTACGAGGATGTGCAGAGCGGGGAGACAACCATAGACAATGCGATTCTCCTCATGGTCAGGGATGTGACAGAAGAACTTGACCAGATCATGCATCGGTTTGGAAGGCAGCCTATGGGCAACTGGAACCAGGACAGACAGCGCGTCTATATGACAGCTGTACCTGTCAAAGGAAACAGTCTGCTTTTAACAAGGGTTCCATTCAGAAAACAAGGCGATGTCGCTTTTGTGTACAAAATAGACCAGTATACATATGACATAAACGGGAATACAAAAGTCAGAAATACATATGTCACAAATGAAATGATGAAGCAATACGAGGTGTCCGAGCAGGAACTTTATGTAACGGCAAGCCAGAACATCATGGAAAAATATATCCCTTATCTGGGCGATCTGAATCGGATAAATGCCATTATGGCACGGGAAGACCTTTCAAGAGAAGAGAAGTGGGGATATATCGCCCAGCTTCCAAATTTGATTAACCAGCCAGAAAAGATCAGCGAAGGTAGTCGGAAAAGGGCGGTGCTAACGTGCCTTGAAAAACCTGAAATTGGTTCTGCAATGCTGGCCCTCCCTGGGATGCTTGAAAAGATATCGGGAATAATCGGAGGAAACATGTATGTAATGCCTGACACGACACGGGAAGTCGAGTTCCTGGAAAGGAAGTTGTTTGATAACCCGTACCATATCCAGGAGGAACATGTTGAAAACGTAAAAAATAAGAACACGGTGGGGATATACCTGACCGACCAGTTGCACCTATATGACCCGAAGACCTGTAAGATCAAGACGATAGACGAAAGAAATGAGGAAATTGTCAGAAAAGCTGCCAGCATGATGAAGCCAAAGTCATCGAGGCGGAGATGACTTTTCGCCAACTTGGCGCGAAGTGGGTTCCTAATCTGAAATAGGGAAAAAACACAGTGATAATATTGTCAATGAAGCAAAAGAAAGTCGCATACATGTACAGAGAGAACAACCAGGATGAAAAAGCGAGAGCAGCGGAAGCGGTTTTGAAAAAGGTAAGGGAAAAAATCGTTGAATTTGAAAGGGCAACAGAACAGAACGTGCTGCGGGTGGCTTCCACCTATTACCAGACAAATTTAATGCAGGGAACCATTGATCTTAAAGAAGCATTGTTCCCCGGGGGCCTTCCCCTATACGTTTTTTATACAGACAACGGGGCGATGCTTGAAGCAGGGATCACTGTAGAGAGGGAAGAAGAGATATGGGAACGCCCAGATGAATCAAAGGTATGGATTGCACGGCTGAAAAATGGCATGGTTGATATTTGGACAGGGGGAAACGACTATATGCAATATAACAATGCGGTTCGGGAAAGCATGTCTGACGATTTGAGAAACGAAGTCGGAAATCGGACCGGGCTTGGCGCGATCATTACAGCACTCTGCAAAAAGAGCCTGTCTGACGATGAGGTCAGGGAAATATCTGAACAGAACCAGGGACTTGCGTCGATCATTGAAAGGTATCCAAACGTATTTAAAATCATAAACCCTGCCCTGAATACAGTCGTCCTTGTCCCATCCATGCTTGCCGGAGGGATTGCAATCGGCTGGCAGAATAATGAATACACCCTTTATCAGTATCTTGATGCTGAGGCAGTAAGGTATTTGTGCGGGACTGGTGAATCACCGGGAAGAATGTTCGTGCGCTATATTGACCGGACTGACAGCATGGAAAAAGTCTTCAACATGATAAATTCATGCATTGAATATTGGAGATCAAGCAGGGAAAGCATATCACCATTTTGTGTGTTTGCGATCCCGTTGTCATGGGATAATGCCATGTTCTTTTCAGGAAGGAAAAGCCCGGAGGCGATCAAACAGAAATATCTGTTTTCTCCCAACTACTCAAAAGACCAGCTGGCAGTAAGAAGGTTCGTGAAGGAATATGAGCAGCTTTCAGCAGAGTGTTCGAGAAAAGCTGCATATTAACCAGGCAGAAGGATGAAGAAGGGCTGGGGCATAAGCACCCAGTCCTTTTAACATAGGAGGAATTATGGACGATGTATCCAGAATGACACCTGAACAGAAGCTTCTTTACTATAAGCAGATGCAGGAAAAAGGGAAGACAGATGCTACAAAGAGCGCATCCGAATGGAAAAGCTACCTACGTACATCAGCAAGAAACTACAGGCACCCATATTATGAACAAATCATGATTTGGCTTCAGAAGCCGGATGCCATCGCCTGCGGCAATTACAGGCTGTGGGTAGAGAAGATGGGACGGTATATCAGGCGCGGGGAGAAGGGAATTGCCATTGTAGACACTACGACAAACCACCCTTATGTAAAATACCTGTTTGACGTGTCACAAACCGGAGAAACTAAAAACTCCCGGGATGTCATCCTCTGGCAGGTAAAAGACGAAGATGTAGCACCTCTTGCAAGGATCCTTTCGAAACAATACCTCGGAAACACTGACAGGCTGGAAGAAGCTGTCGACCTTGCGGTTAGGACTACGTCAGAGGAATTTATCTCAGAAGTGGACATAGGCGATTTGAGCGCCATTGACTCTGGGGGGATTGGTTCTTATGATAATGATAAGCGGATTGAAACACTTTCAAGGCTGCTTTACCTGAGCGTGGAGTATGAGGTCTTATCAAGGTGTCTGCCACTTTATGCAGATCTTGCCGTGACAGATGAAGGCTGTCAGAGATTACCAAGTTTGACACAATAAATGCTGCTGAACTGATCGGGGACTATGTAAAGCTGAACTCCGAGAGCGTTTTTAAGGATATAAGCCAGGCACTGAACCAGGTAAGGCTTGAGAAAATCGTCAACAGGGAAAAACAAAAGGAGAGGGATCATGACAAAGGCAGAGGAGATGGGACTGAAATACGTGAAGGTGGGGGACTATTACCTTCCGGACATCCAGATCGAGACGATACCGCACCCGCTGACGAGGTGGGGGATGTGGTACAAGGAATGGCTGCGCAAGTACAAGCCGCACAAATTCAACGTCCTGGCATCGAGGGACGAACTGTTTACGACATGCTACAAGATCGAGGAGGAAGCGAAGGCGCGGGAGAAAGTCCTGATAGAGCAGTATCTGGAGAAAGAACCCGGCCCAGACCGCTTGAAAGACCCGGAAGGGCGGCG
This sequence comes from uncultured Lachnospiraceae bacterium, assembly GCA_900555005.1. The sequence goes on from USJM01000001.1 coordinate 30,425, forward strand.
AAAACATCTCGAAACAATCAGGCTACGGGCAGAGCAGGTAGTGAGGGAGGAGCTTACCACCAGCTGACGCTTGAAGAACTGTTCGGAAACCTTTCAACAAGTGTAGAAGAGCATGAAGTCTTTCCACCACTTGAAAACATACAAATTGAGAATACATCAAAGGCAGAGGATATTGAGTCCCCTGCCTTTTCTATTGCCGATGAGGATGTAGAAGAAGTCTTACGGCTTGGGACTGGAAGACCCAATGGGAAACTCAGGGTATATGAGCACTATCTGTTTTCTGCAGACAATAAAGAGAGAGCTGTGTGGCTGCGGAAAGAGTATGCCTACGGAACAAGGGAGATCACGGTACAAGGTCATCCTGGGCAACTGGATATAAATTCAAGGAATATTATTGTCAGCATCCCATCAGAAAATGTGCAGAAAAAGCTCTCCTTCAGGCAGGCCGACGAGTTGGTAAAGGAGATGGTCGATGAAAAACGGTACCTTACAAATGATGAAGAGGCACTTTATAACCGCATCAAGAATGACTATACAGGAGAAGGATTCAAATACCAAGAGGAAGACAAGGTAAAGCTTGATGACGGGAATGAATATACCATTACCAGAATCAATGCAATAGACGTAAGCCTTAGGGGCAAGAACAGCGTCATTAGCCTTAACAAGGCGGAGTTTTCTGACCGTGTTACTGCCCTACTGTCAAGAGACAACAGCCTGGTACAGGATGACAGGAATACCGTATCGAAAGAAGAAGAACTTGTCCTGACAGAAGAAGAAATCGGAAATGTATTGCGTATCCCTGCTGAAATCGTAAACAGCAAGGCAAGAATATGGGCATTGTACCAGAACGAGCCGGATAAGGGGAAGAGGCTGGTATTTATCAAGGCCGAGTACCTATTGGGACACGATTATCATGTAAATTTCGGAAGGGTGCTGGCTGACAAAACGAAAAACTGTGCAGTCGAATACCAGGATGAAGGAATATCCGTAAAAGGGATAGACGGGTTTGTTGCAAGATCAGAATGGATACCGTGGGAGGAAGCTGAAAGCCGAATTGGTACGCTTATTGCCCAGGGGCACTATCTGGGTAAAGCTGAAAAGGAGTACGCAGAACGGATTGCCTCCGCTTCAGCAGATGGAAAGCCATCGTATCCGGCACCGTACTATGACTACCTGAGAACGTTCCAGATCACGGAAGAGGAGATAGACCATTATTACCAGAAGAATGCTGGACTTAGGCTGCGGCTCATGTACGAAGAAAGTCATGCAAGAAAGGAGCGCGTTGACGCACTGAAAAACGCTTATGGGATTAGTGGAGGTTCCTATAAATTCAGCTTTGGCGCATCCGGCTGGTTCGAACTATCTGCAAAAGGATTGAAATTTACAGTCGCAAATACAGACGGGAATGAAAAAGAATTTTCATGGAACACTGTTGATCAAAGGCTCGAGAGTCTTGTTAAAAATCAAAAGCTCCTGTCAGAAGGGAAAGAAGCGCTCTTTGAAAGGCTTATGGCATCCCCTGTAGAGAAGTACCCCTATGCAGAAGGGGATCACGTAACGTCAAAGAGCTATGGAATAGAGTACGTCATCCGTTCTGTTGACAAGCTGTATGTTACATATAGCAGGATCGTCAACGATAATGGCGCTCAATACGCAGACTTCTCTGTGAATTCTACGGACAGGGAAGCATTCCAGGCAGAATACACGAAGGTATTGCCTGTACTGGAAAAAGAAGTACCCGAAGGTATCCCGGCTCATGAGCAGAAAGGACAGGGGGCAGACGGTACAACGCAGGAAGAAGACAAGTACGAAAGCCAGGTAATCCGCAATGAAGAGCTGTTGAACCGTTTGAAATCCGATTGCGACTATTTCATCCAATATGCTGACGGGGATGAAAGAAAGCTTTATGCAGGCTCGGTCAAGGCACAGATCAGCCTGATGATGGATATTTATAACGGGCTGGATGAGAAGCCGGACTGGATCGGGATGGAAGAAATCAGCCGTTACGAGTCCGAGATGCTTGGTGTCCTTGAAGAGAGAAAGACAAGGGAAGAAACCGAACCGGGACAGGGAGAAAGCCCAAGGCAGAATGAAAATAGTGCACCAACAGGACAGGTGGGGGCAAAAGAGGAGGCATCGCGCCTGATAGCGGCAAGGAAGAGGCCAAGGGCATCCCTGTCCCAGGAGGGAACTTCCATATTACCGATATGCACCTGGGCGAGGGAGGACCCAAGACAAAGTTCCGTAGGAATATCGCCGCAATCAAGCTGCTTAAGCAGATTGAGAAGGAAGGCCGGGCGGCGACAGAAGAAGAACAGGAAATCCTATCCATGTATGTCGGCTGGGGTGGACTTCCAGATGCATTTGATGCAGGAAAGGCAGATTGGTCAAGCGAATATGCAGAACTGAAAGAATCGCTGACACCGGACGAGTATAAACAGGCGGAGGCAAGCACGCTGAACGCACACTATACAAGCCCGGTCGTAATTGATGCAGTGTATGAGGCAATCAGGCGGATGGGATTTTCCGCTGGAAATATCCTGGAGCCTGCGATGGGCGTTGGCAACTTCTTTGGAAGGCTGCCGGAAAGCATGTCAGGGTCGAGGCTCTATGGTGTCGAGCTTGATTCTATTTCCGGGAGGATTGCAAAAAAGCTGTATCCAGATGCTGATATTGTAGTTGGCGGGTTTGAGACGACAGGGGAAAGCAATTTTTACGATGTGGCAATCGGGAATGTGCCGTTTGGCAACTATGGTGTGAATGACCCTGAGTTTAACCGTTACAGGTTCTCCATACACAACTACTTTTTCGCAAAAGCGCTCGAAGAAGTACGCCCGGGCGGGGTCATCGCGTTTGTGACATCAAGATATACAATGGATTCGAAATCAATTGACGCGAGGAAGTATATCGCACAGAGGGCGGAACTTTTAGGTGCGATCCGTCTGCCCAACAATGCCTTCAAGCAGAATGCCGGGACAGATGTCGTTGCGGACATCATTTTCCTTCAGAAGCGGGAACAGCTTGTGACGGACATCCCTGACTGGGTATACCTGGGCGAAACGAAGAATAACATTCCCATCAATTCTTACTTTGTAGACCATCCTGGCATGGTACTTGGCGATGTTGTTGCTGAGTCAACACAGTATGGCAGTGATGCTATGACTGTCAGGGCTGTACCGGGTGCAGACCTTACAAGGAAGCTGCACGATGCGGTACTTGAAATCAGGGGGACAATCTCTGAGCCAGAAAGGGATTTTACAGAGATAGCAGAAGAGGGCGAAACGATTCCGGCAGACCCTGACACACCAAATTACTCATATGGAGTGGTAAATGGAGGAATTTATTTCAGGCAGGACTCAAGGATGATCCCTGTCAAAATCCCGAAGAAGTCTGTTACAGGGATGAAAGCAATGCTGGCGATCAGGAAGGTTATGGATAACCTGATTGAAACGCAGTACCAGTCAGCGACTGCCGACATAGGCAAGGCGCAGAGACTCCTTAACAGCCTCTATGACAGCTTTGTAGGGAAATTCGGAAGGCTGAATGACCGCGCAAATGCACGCCTGATGGAGGACGACAGCGCTTATTACAGGCTGTGTTCTCTGGAAATTATGGACGATAAGGGGAACTTTGTCCGGAAGGCGGATATATTCAACAAACGGACGATCAACCCGGCAAAGGTGATCAACGAAGTCAGTACGCCTACGGAGGCGTTGGCAGTCTCGATCTCTGAACGAGGCCGGGTTGATCTGCCATATATGGCACAGTTACTTGGAACGCCGGGAGACTACAGCCGCATTACATCTGAGCTTTCCGGAATCATTTTTCATAAGCCGGAAAAGGTGAACAAACCGGATGAAGGATGGGTAGCGGCCGACGAGTACCTTTCTGGAAACGTCCGCGAGAAGCTGAAGGCTGCGAAAGAGGCGCTGCCAGAACACCCGGAGTTGAAAGGAAACGTCGATTCACTCGAAAAAGTATTGCCAAAGACAATAGAGGCGGCTGATATTGATGTGCGCCTTGGGGCTGTCTGGATTGACCCGAAGTATATCGCCGAGTTTATGTATGAGACGTTTGATACGCCATATTATGCAAGGTTTACATATGGATTAAGCGAATATAGCCAAAGATATTCAAACAGGAATGCAATCCATGTTACATATTCGGAAGCGCTAAACCAATGGTATATCGAGAACAAGTCAGCACCTGGAAGGTATGATGTCAAATCTACAGAGACATGGGGGACAGGGCGGCTGAACGCTTACCAGATCCTTGAATATACTCTGAACCTGAAGGATGCCAAAGTGTATGACACGATAGAAGACGAAGAAGGGAACCGCAGGCGCGTACTGAACAAAAAGGAGACGATGCTTGCTGCCGAAAAACAGCAGAAAATCAAGGATGCATTCAAGGAATGGATATGGAAGGACGAAGAGAGAAGAAACACGCTTGTCACGCTGTATAACGAGAGATTCAACTCAGTCAGGCCACGGGAGTACGACGGCAGCAATATCACGTTTGTCGGAATGAATCCGGACATCCAGCTCCGAGAGCATCAGCGGAATGCGATCGCACGTGTTTTGTATGGTGGTAATACCCTCCTGGCACACGAGGTCGGAGCCGGGAAAACGTTCGAAATGGCTGCGGCGGCGATGGAGAGCAAACGTCTCGGGCTTTGCCATAAACCGATGTTTGTAGTTCCAAACCATCTGACGTTGCAGTGGGCATCTGAAATTATGAGGCTTTATCCTTCGGCAAAAGTGCTGGTTGCGGATAAAAAGAGTTTCGAGACAAAAAACAGGAAGAAGTTCTGCGCACGTATCGCAACCGGGGACTGGGATGCAGTTATTATTGGCCACAGCCAGTTTGAACGAATCCCCCTTTCGTATGAGAGGCAGGAAAAAGAACTGGAAGGACAGATTGAAATGGTGACAAACGCGCTGGAGGAAGCCCAGGTTCAGCGTGATGGAAGCAGCCGCTTTACGATCAAAGCGCTCCAGAGGTTCAAAAAGAATCTGGAACTGAAGCTGGACAAGATGGCTGCAAAAGACAAAAAAGACGACGTTATCAACTTCGAGCACTTGGGTGTCGACAGGCTCTTTGTTGATGAGGCACAGGCATTTAAGAATCTGTTCATTGTTACGAAAATGAATAACGTCGCCGGACTCTCTACAAGCGAGTCCCAAAGATCCCTGGATATGTACCTGAAGTGCAGGTATATGGATGAGATTACAGGCAGGAAGGGCGTTATATTTGCAACCGGGACGCCGATCAGCAACTCAATGACAGAGCTATATACGATGATGCGTTACCTCCAGTATGATACTCTACAGAACCTGCATCTTATGAATTTCGATTCCTGGGCATCTACGTTCGGGGAGACAACGACGGCGATAGAGCTTGCACCAGAGGGAACAGGATACAGGGCGAGGACAAGATTCTCAAAGTTCTACAACTTGCCGGAGCTGATGAACATCTTCAAGGAATGTGCGGATATCAAGACGGCAGACACTCTGAACCTCCCCGTCCCTGAAGCAGAATTTGAAACAGTGTTGGCGCAGCCGTCTGAAATGCAGAAAAATGCTGTACAGGAGCTTTCAGATCGTGCAGCACAGATCCACAGTGGATTGATAGATCCCCATATTGACAACATGCTCAAGATCACATCCGATGGAAAGAAGATCGGGCTTGACATGAGGCTCATGAACCCCGACCTGCCGGACGATCCGAACAGCAAAGTGAACATGTGCGTTGATAATGTACACAGGTTATGGGAAGAAGGAAAAGCTGAACGGCTGACACAGCTTATCTTCTGTGATACATCAACGCCAGGTAAAGGGTTCAATGTCTATTCAGATGTGAAGGAAAAACTGGTGCAGCGTGGGATACCGGAAAAGGAAATCGCATTTATCCATGATGCTGATACCGAGAAAAAGAAAGATACACTATTTGCGGAGGTCAATACGGGCGCTGTCAGAATCCTGATGGGGAGTACCCAGAAAATGGGTGCCGGAACGAATGTCCAGACGAGGATGATTGCCGTGCACCATCTGGATATCGGTTGGAGGCCTGCCGACCTGACGCAGAGGAACGGACGGCTCATCCGACAGGGCAACATCAATAAGAAAGTATATGTGTTCAATTATGTAACCAATGGGACATTTGATGCCTATCTCTGGCAGACGCTGGAAAATAAGCAAAAATTCATCAGCCAGATCATGACTTCAAAATCCCCCGTCAGGTACTGCGACGATGTTGATGAGCAATGCCTTTCTTATGCAGAAGTAAAGGCGCTGTGCGCTGGAAATCCGAAGATCAAGGAAAAGATGGATCTGGATGTCCAGGTATCAAAGCTCAAGCTTTTAAAAGCCGATTACATGAACAGCCGGTTCAGGATGGAAGACCAGCTTTCCAAAGGCATACCGGCAGAAAGGGAAATTGTAAAGGAACGGATTGACGGTATCAAGCAAGATATCCAGACAGTCCAATCACACCCGGTCGAGGAAGGTGGGTTCTATGGGATTGAAATACTAGGGAAAACATACGACAAGCGTCCAGATGCGGGTGCTGTGCTGATCGCAAAGGCAAAAGCAATGCGCAAGGAAGAAGCAGGCGTGGACATGCACCAGACTATTGGAAAGTACAGGGGGTTCAGAGTGGATATCCATTATGAGGCTGCAGACCGTACTTTCTACGTCAACATGAAGGGTATGCGTTCTCATCTTGTACAGCTTGGCTCGGATCCGACAGGTGTCATCGTAAGGATGGACAACGTGCTTAAGAGCCTTCCCAAATCTCTGGATACGGAGGAAAGCCGGATGAAAGAGCTTGACCGGAGAGAAGAGGCGATAAGGGAGGAATTGAAGCATCCGTTTGAAAAAGAAGAAGAGCTGAAGGAAAAGTCAGCCCGACTCGCAGCTCTCAATATAGAACTTGATCTCGACAAGCCACAGGAAGATGCGCAGATCATGGACGAAGGGGAAGACAGCGAGCCCGAGAGGAAAGAAATGCAATACACAGAGGATACGCAGAAACAGCCTGGCCTGGAAGCCCCGCAGAAGGAAGAACGTGCAGATCCTGCATACATCCAGGAAAAAGTAGAGAAATTGACCGAGATGGCAAAAAAGGCTATTGCGGATACATTTTCCAGGAATGCCGGAATCAATTCTGATGCAGAACGGATCAATTATGAGAAGTGCCACATATACCCATATGTAACAAAAATGCCGCTGACAGCAGCTATCCCGGCACACTATCCGATAGACACTAGAAGCGACATGGCGCTGCAGTATGAAATCAGGGGAGAGGACGGGACAACTGAAAGAGTAACGATGAAAAAAATGAATGAACTGAAAATGACCAGACAAGTCCTGTCTGCCGTGGCAATCAGGAATTATGAAAGGGACTTCACACCAAAATTCATCCCGGTAAATGACATTCCGTCTGAAAACCTTCAGGGCGACATCAAAGTAATAAAAAATGTATTTGGCGACGTTGATGGCGCGTGTATCATCACGAATAGCAAACTTGAAAACGGCCTTGTAACAGCGATGACATCCGCTGGAAGTGAACTGATAAGCAGGTACATCCCGGAAGGGGCATATATTCTTCCGCTTTCGCAGGACTGCGCTGTCGCAGTATCCAGGAATGCCGTATCAGAACAGCTCCTGAAAGAAAAGATATCGGATTATTCTGATATCGTAGACGGAAAAGACATACCGTCAAAGGAAATCCAAATGTACGACAATAGGTCCGGAATACTTAACTGTAAGGATAAGAGCTTGGAAGCGTCCAGACAGGAAAACTGTAAGAGCCAGAGGTTTGCAACCGGATACTCAGTCTAAATACAAATCCCAAAAGGAGAAAAATGAGGCAGCCTGCCGCCGGGATGGCGGAGGCCTGCCTCATTTTTCCAAAAGATGGAGAGTGATATAAGGTAAAACGTCAATACTCTTTGAGGGAGGGGCAGCCGGAATGGACATCAGATGTATTCCGGCTACCCCGAGCAAAATAGAGAGGGGTCTATGGGGTAGCCCCCTCGCAGAATCATTATCTATCATGGTAATGAAGCCGTCAAGGTTGCATGAATGCAACCACAGCAACCACAAACCAACCACAAATTGGAACGACAACTTTTGTTGAGCAGGTAGGAGACCAAAGTAAGAAGATCAGGGAGGACGTGTTATGGAAGAAGAGAAAAGCAGTTATTTGATGCAAATTGATGAAGACCAAAGGAAAGAGCGTGAAAACGCGCCCCAAATATCAATGGAGCGGCTTAAAGAACTGCTTGAAGAGTTTAGCGATGAAGTCATGCTGGAGGTGGAGTTGTGAAAGGCATAGCAGAAGCGGAAAGAAACGAATATGTTCCGAAATATTCCACCAGGAAAGGAATTCGACTTGTCCGTGTGAGGCTTGAAAAAGGAGAATACCTGTCAGGCGACCATGCCCTCTATAACAGGGATCAGGTCGCATTGTTTGCTGCTAAGCAATTCGGGGACATGAACAGAGAATTTTTTATGATTTTTAATATGGATGTAAAAATGCGGGCAATTAACATGAATATATGTTCAGTTGGTACTATTGACGCATCCTTTGCACATCCGTCTGAGATATTTAAATCTGCGATATTGAGCAATGCATCGGGCATAATCATGGTGCATAACCATCCTTCCGGAATCCTGGAGCCATCAGCGGAAGATATTGCAATCACGAAAAGGATTGCAGAATGTGGGAATCTTATGGGGATCAGGCTGATTGACTCCATAATTGTTCAAAATGTGGATGCTTCGAGACCGTTAAGCTACAGCATTGGGGAGAGTAATCCTGAGATTTTGAAGGCAACAGTCTCAGAAAGCAAGCCGAAATATGAAAAATCAGAATCGATAGGTGATCCAAAAAGAAACTTCGCGCCAAGTTGGCGAAAGGTTAGGTAATGGGATGAAAACGGCACTCTGCTTTTCCATTTATTCAGCGTCCATGGCCTGGTTTTCTTATGTCGTAAAAGATGGAAAGCAAATCACGGGCTGCATGTTTAGTAATGAGGACGCATCATGGCTGCTTCGGGTAATGGCTTATGCATGCGCTGTTGAGGCTGCCCTGTATGGGATAAAGGCATTGCTTTGAACAAAAAGGAGGCTGGCGCATGGAATGTCCTTATTGTGGCAAAGAAATAGAGGAAGGGACTATCATCTGCCCCGGATGTTTCCGGCTTATTGCTGATCGGAAAGCAAAACGGATCAAAGCAGATAACAGTCCTGATACTGAAGCTGAATGCAATCAAGATGCCATTACACCCTTTGATGCAGGAAGTCAGCGCCTGTATATGAGAAGCACGATATCTGAAAAGGAAAGGATAAAAAAAATCCTGCAAGAAGAGCAAATGCAAAAGGCGGGGGCGGAATACGGGAACAAAGAAAAAGGGAATGAAGACAAGCCCATAGGGGTACACACCTATCTTATGCTCATGGTTGTGTTCTCAATACCCATAATCGGATTAATCGTCAATATAGTGGTAGCTGCAAAAGCCAAAAGAAAAAGTCTCAAGAACTTTTCTCTTGCATACATGGTGATGATGGTATTGATTGGATCTGTACTGATATTCATTGCAATAGGAATTTATACATCCATGGGAAATGGCATCATTAATAAAGGAATTTTCCCACAGATCATGCAGGCGGGGGACAGATTTAAAAACATTGAAATGGCAGAGAAAATGAAAATATGGCAGTGAAAATGCCTGAATGACAGTAAAACCTGTTGAAATGGCATATCCTGCAATGCTAGTATACAAGATGAAAAGGAAGCAAAATATATAAAATGACGAATCCACGATGCACAGGCATTGTGGATTTTTTGTTGGTGAAAGGTACGCAATGGGAAAGATCCAGATATCGGAAACAGAATTTCAAAACATCATTAGGAATAGCATTGTAAAAGATACTGATGCCATAATCCAGTCGATCCTGATCAAAACGCAGCAAAACGGCAGGGCAGCGATGATCTCATATGCCCCCGGCCATGTATCCGGAAACATTTCAACCGGGTTTATATATACCGTGACAGACCAGCCGATTATTGTGGGGAAGCGTATGGTATCAGAAGGGAAAACAAAGATACGTCTTGTGGGAAATGTGAATGGGAAAGAATCATTCAGCGCACTACTTGAAGAAAACATGATGCCATCGGCGGAAGAGAGGAAGGTAGTAAAAGAATTTATTAAGAAATATTCGCCTGAGGGGATGGCAGAAAAAGCGGTTTATGACAGCACGCTCCTACTTATAGAAAACCGGATCTATTCTGAAATGGATCCGGAAACGCGGCGGCTATTATGGGAACTTCATACCATGGACGAAAAACAGTTCAGTCGGAAAGCTGCATCAGACATTCGGAGGTACCTGCCTTTTGAATGGGGAGATGCTGCTTATATCAATACAGGGACTGTCAAAGGCCCGTCCGGCATGAAACAGTGTGTCATCCTTGTGCGGATACCTGGACAACAGGAAATAGCAAGTGTAGGTGTGCGCGATTACCAGCTACGGTACAGGAATGACATGATTTCATGGGAAGAAATGATGGAATCCATTGCGTCAAAAATAGCAGAAGATGTAGAGCGCAAGTCGGAAAAGGCTGGCTCAGCCAGTATTTTAGAAATAATCAAAGACTTTGAAAAAACAAGAAGATATGTAATGGTCGATGCGGTCGGTACGACACAGGAACAGGGACTTCTTGAAAAAGTGCCTCACAGGACGCAAGGTGATATCTCCTGTATTTACAGGATATTCCCATATACAGGGGAATATATATCAGAAGCATCCTTCATTGTTACGAACAGGTTATTAAAAAGTTACGGGATAACCGAGGAAGAGATTTACAAGGTTGCGGTGAGAAACAGCCAAATTAGAAGACCGCCAAGGATATATACGGTGCCTGATGTGCTTACAAAGCTTTTTACGAAAGGGCAGAATATCGGCCATAGCACATTTGAGGCAATAAGAAGCCAGTCAGAGCCGTACCCATCTGAGTTCTATTCCCTGGAAGATGACTCCCTTTCACATGGGGCGGCTTCGCTTTTTTATCCGGGGACGCTTGACATGCTGCACGCAAAAATGCCTTCTGGCTACTACCTGTTCCCGGTTACGGATTATGAATGCATATTTGCGTCTAAATCGGCGATTACCAAAGAAAAAGTAATTGAGCTTGCGGCTACCCGGTTTCGGGAACTTTCCGAAAGAATGGGGGACGAACATCTGATCTCGCCGAAAGTACATGAGTACGACACGGAGAGAAAGATGTTGGTCTGCATGGAGGATTAGTTATGGGAGCATACACGGAAGATATTGCAAATCCAGGGGATTACATAAAGGTATATATGAAAGACCCGTCAAATAATGGAATTGAAACGTTTGAAGGATATTTCGTCAGCATATCTATTTCAGTCCATACATGCGAACCTGTGATAGACATCATGAATTATCAGGAATCCCTTGGGTATGGAGCATGTATCGGGCTTTCTCATATCAGCCGTATAGAAATCCTGAAACATGGGATCATGAACAGAACGCATTCCGGCAAAGTCTGTCTTGACGAATCAAAAATAAAGCAATTCATAAAAGAAATACCAACAACTGAGAGAACCTTCGCTGCAGTCTGTGGAATTCCATTCAGGGAATTGCAGGGTTACTTAGAAAGAAAAGTCGTACCAACCGGGATTGCACGCATGATTGCAGCATCACTTGAAGTCCCGATTGAAGAAATTATCACTGCAGAAGCCTCGACAGGAGATGAAACACATGAAAAATGTTGAGTATACCTTGTGCGACAGGTGCTGCTTCTGTCCGCTCCCAGGAGCTGAGAAGGAAGTAAAGATATGCCCGTTCTTTATCCCATTTGAAGAGATCGGGAAAGGGAAAAAGTATTCACCAAGAATGCTTCGCAAGTATGAGGACGCCGGAGGAGATATATTTGACCTGCTTTTCAATGATGATAGAGAGGGTTATGAGGCATTCAAAGCAATTTTATGAAAATACATTCCTATGTCTTGACAAAACTATGTAGCACATATATTATTTTTATACCAGCTACACAGCTGAGACAGGGAGGAGGCTGAAAATGGTACTTGATTCTGAAAGATTTGACCATCTGCACTGGCATTTTGTAAATGACAGGATTTTTATAAATGCAATCTGCGCAAGCAGCAATCCGGATATCTTGGCAAAATGCCCCCATAAGATTATCGGGGACATCGCAGGAGTGTACGTGATGCCGGCCTATATCGAAAATGAGCGGAAAATTGTAACCATGACATATGAGTCTATGGAGAGATACGGGCTTGATAAATATGACCTGCATGATCTCGCTGTAAAGAACTCCACAGAGGTATATCCGATCTGGCAGCCGACGATCTTCGATACGTTAAAGAGACCCAGGGGCGGGACATTGTGAAGAACGAGCCCGACGTTTACGAAAATACGCCATGGTATTATATCCTTACCAACAAGCAGGCAGAGAATGGGGCTTCAGCTATCTTTTACCCGGGTGTATTTGAAACAATAGGCAGCCAGATACCGGAAGGATGTCTGATGGACTGCGCTTCTAAAGAATTCATCATGTACATCAGTAAAAATGAAATCCCTGTGGAATGGGTGCAGGATGATATTGAAAAAATCAAGAATGATGTAACCTTCGAGGAAAGGTGGTTTTTATCTGATAAGGTACACTATTATGATCCCAAGAATAAGAGGATCACAGTGATCGAAAAAGGGCAGCGATTTGAACACCACTTACACTATAACTGCATCGACAGGGTGCATGCATTAGAAAAAAGGCAAAAGGAAACTATGACGCTTTAAAGGACATATAGTTTCAATACCAAAGGATTCGCAGACAAAGCCTGCGGGTCCTTTTCTTTTACAGATAACATATGGAGGACTGATGAATGGAAAAAGAGGAAAATATTTCGCCTGAGCTTGCAAAGCTTGATGCGCAGATCATGAAGGCACAGGAAGCAACTAAAAAGCTGTTGGAGAAGAGAAAGAAAAAAGCAAGGGAGATCGCTGCAAGACAGGAGAAAGAAAAAGAGAAATGGCTGGCAAACTTCAACGTAGAACTGGAGAAGATACTAAAGGAGCGGTATGGAAAGCTGTTTTGGAATGCGGTTGATGCGGAAGAACTTGTTATTGTGTTCGATGACGCACTTCCAAAAAATGAAGTCGAAAAAAACAATGGGAACAGCATGGAACAGGAAGCTAGCGAAGCGGAAATAGTGTCTGAATGACATGCAATAGACAAGCCACAAGCGTAGTAAATATGGAAGGAAAGAAAACATATGGGTGAAGAAGCTGACGTTGTAATCAGGGTAGTCGACATGTGGTACCGGATACAGGATGTATACCTGCGCCGTGCACTTGCGATCGCGAAATTCCTGCGTAACCTGTACCTTGCCGACTGGGTAGGAAAAGGCAATTATCATCATCTGCTCTCAGCCTGCAAGGCGAAGGGGGACAGCTTGGTATTCATCAATGCAAATACCGAGGATGCGGAAGCCTTAAAGGCAATTGAAAAAGAGATGAAAAAGCATGGAATCATGTTTGCAAAAATGCCAGACCTTTGTGGCGGAGACGGGCGGACACAGTACGCTATCCCCGGAAGCAACATTCCAGCATTCAAAGCTTTCCAGTCAGACCATTCTCGCGGAGAATTCAGGGACATATTTGTCGGAGAAATATCCATTACGGATTATATGGATACCGGGAAACAGCGCGACGGAAAAAATACCCCTGAATACGAAGAGATTAAGAAAAGTGCTGAAGAAAACATGAGAAGGGGGAAAGAAAACCCTTCCATAGAAGTGGAAAAGAGAAGAGAAAACGATGGACGGAAGGAGAAAAAACCGGGGGTTTTCAGCCGGATCGGAAAACTGGCTGGGAAGAAAGAGGAAAAGGTGCCATCCATAGAAATCAGGGAAAAGGAAACTGGAAACCAGCACACCGACGAAAATCATAGAGAGAAGGTTCTCAATATCAAATTAGATGGAGGACAAGAAAAAGCGCGGGAAATGGACGCGCAAAACGTCGGGTATAAAAAGGCTATCCTTACGTCTGATGATGTAAGCGATTTTTCAGGCAGCCTGAAGAAATTTAGTGTCAATGACACGTATTCGATTTTCATAAAAGACACCGATTGCTGGACGGAGGAAGATGGTGGGAAGGTTGTATGCAAAGGGGCATTTTTCTATGACAATGACTACTCTGTACTGAATAAGGAGACTGGCAAAGAATACAAGGTTTCAGGTGAAGACCTTGTCGATTCCCTGAACAGGAAGGAACCGGAATCGCTGGTAAAAGTTGACAGTGACGGGAAAATCATCATTGACAAAGAGAGAACTGAGATGTTCCACGAAGCGGCAAAGCCTTTCGCACAAACGGAAGGGATGAGGCTTGCGGACAGGAATGATGTCCAGACCAGGGCTGTCTACGACCTCCCGGAGCAGCTTGGGGATGACAATACGTTCTTTATTTCGGGAATGCCTTATAAAAAAGGTGAGTATTCTACCCAGTACCTGATGAATGACGGCTTCCATGTTATTGAAATCCCGAACCAGTATGTCGGGTTCACCGACCCGGAGAAGGCAGGATATATCAGGCCTGGTGCGTTCATCACAAACGGCGACAGGTATAAAATATTCGGGATTTTTGACAGGACATACGGAAAGTATTCCTTCCATGAGGTAAAAGACTTTATGGAACATCCGGACCTGATGGGCAAGACAGGGAAGCTCCAGAATGTGAAGGATATTGCAAAGACCTATAACAACAAGATGAAGACGATTGCGAAAACCATGTCAGCAGGCAAACCAAAGGCCGAAGACTTTCCGACAAAAAACCTTTAAACGAAGGAGAACAAGTTGAATGGCAAAAGATAAGAAAGAGAAAGTCAGCCTGACCCGGATACTTGTGATAGCCCTCCTCCCTGTCATGATATATATCGCATACTGCATCGGGCTTTTAGGGGGACAGGAAATCAGTCTTGACTCGCTTGGATGGATGTTAAGATATGAACTTCTGCATCCTTTCCCAATGAGGGTTACGACAACGACCGGGTATGCAATGCTCGTTGTCTTCGTAGTATGGGCAATCCTGTTTATGAAGTCGTTTACCGACCAGCATGACCTGCGTTTAGGACAGGAGTACGGGACGGCAAAATTCGATGCCCCAGAAAATATCAACAAGTCGCTGATGAACAAGGAAGCAGACGATAATAAGATCTTGTCAGAAAACCTGCGGATGAGCCTTGACACACACCTGACGGGGCTGAACAACAACGTTGTCGTAATTGGAGGATCTGGATCTGGAAAATCGTTCTATTATGTGCTCCCGAATGGAATGAAAGCTAATACGTCGATGATCTATACCGACCCGAAAGGATAGTTTGTATTAAGACAAATGAATTTTGGGCATAACGATACAGACGGACATCGAAAGGAGGCGGCGTATTATGAGGACTCAGCTATCGACTGAGCCGGGGAAGATAACGGCATTGTACGAGCGTCTGTCGAGAGACGATGAACAGCAGGGGGACTCCAACAGCATCATCAATCAGAAGCAATACCTGATGGATTTCTGCTCTCAGCAGGGTTTTCAGAATGTCCGGCACTTTACTGATGATGGTTATAGCGGAACAAACTTTGACCGTCCGGGATTTCAGACTCTGCTAGGCGAGATCAATGACGGTCGCGTGGAAACCGTGATCTGAAGGACATGAGCCGATTTGGAAGGAACTATCTTCAGGTCGGGTATTATACTGATGTTCTCTTTCCAGAGAAGCATGTGCGTTTTATCGCAATCAATAACAACATCGACAGTGCCAGACCGGGAAGCAATGATTTCACGCCATTCCTGAACATCATGAATGAATGGTATGCCAAGGACACCAGTCGCAAGATCCGGTCCATCTTTCACGCAAGGATGCAGAAAGGACTTAAGTGCAGTGGGGCAGTTCCCTTTGGCTATACAAGGGACCCGAATGACAAGCAGACTTTTATAGTTGCTCCGGACGAAGCGGCTATCGTGAAGAGAATCTTCCGGATGGCAGCGGAGGGAACTACCATGACAGAGATCGCAGATACGCTGACCAATGAAAAGGTTCTTAACGCGACAGCCTTCAGGCAGAAGTATCATCCGGAAAACGTCCACAGTGTCCGTTACAGGGACCCGTGTTTCTGGTCACCACAAACCATACGCCATATACTCGTCCGAAAAGAATACCTGGGGTGTACTGTCCTTGGCAAGACAAGAAGTGAAGACTTTAAGCGAAAGAGAAAGAGACATGTTCCGGAGGAAGAACAGCTCGTCTTTCCAAACACCCATGAAGCAATCATCGATCAGGAAACATGGAACCTTGCGCAAAAGGTAATGAACCGCTGCGCAAAAATCACAAAACTGGGAATCACAAGCAGACTGTCAGGACTTGTATTCTGCGCAGATTGTGGCAGAAGGATGGGCTATTCAGCGTGCCATGCCAAGGCAGCCCCCGAGGCAGATTCCTCCTATTCCTTTCAATGCGCTGGCTTCAGGGATCGCTACAGGCAATGTACTTCTCACTATATAAAGAAAGCACGATTGAGAAGGCTGTAGCGAAGGCTATCCGCGCGGTTATGAAACGCGTTTTTTTAGATGAGGCAGCTTTCGCTGACGACCTTCAGAGACAGTTCAATGAGCGGAAAGGGGACAGAAACAGCAGCGAGAAGAAAGAATTAACTGAAGTCAATAACCGGATCATGGAGCTTGGGAGGCTTACAAGAGGACTCTATGAGAAAAACATGAAAGGTATTCTTTCAGACATGATGTTTGAAACGCTCATGAAGGAGTACGATTCCGAACTGCAAGTGAAGGAGGCCAGGAGAACTGAGCTGGAATCTTCCCTCAGAGAGGCGGAATCCCAGAAATCGGATCCGCGAAGATTTATCAGTCTTTTGAAAAGTTATAAGGAATGCAGCCATGTGACCAATCAGATGCTGTATTCCCTGATAGACCGGATTGAGGTCCATGCCCCTGCCCGCGGAGCCGATGGCAAACGTTCACAACAGATTGATATCTATTTCAGCTTCCTTCCGGAGTGCCCTACATCGGTCAGTGACGATACTCTTCTGGCGAGACACCGGAAGAACAGAAGAAGTACGATGAGGAGCTGGACAAATGGCTCCTTCAGAAAAGAAGAGAAGATCTTGTAAATGCGGCAGGCTCTGAGGAAGCTGCGGCAGTATTGATAACAGAGTATAGGGAGAGGGAGGCAGAATCAGCGCACAGGTATTACGAAGCGCAAAGGAAGCGTATGGAAGAAGATCCCGACTTCAACAGGGAGATGCAAGAGAAATTCAAAAAATACAGACGCACGAGAAAGGAACGTGATAAGCAGAAGTGGGAGGAACTAGTTAAAAAGGCTGAGACTGATCCTGAGGCAGCAAGAGAACAGGAGGCTATCAGGGATCGCAGAAGAGAGCGCGACAGAGAGAGAAGAGCAAAGCTGCGAGGTGGCAACCCGGCACCAAAACCGGAGAAGCAGCCCCATATGTCAAGAGCGGAGCGCATGAGGGAGCTGAAAGCAAAGGCCGCTACTGATCCCGAAGCCGCAGAGAAGTATGCCTCGATCAGGAAAGCCGAGAAGGAAGAAAGGGACAGACGGAAGATCCAACAGGAAGCAAGGATGGCAACAGATCCTGATTATGCTGAATACATCAGAAAGCGTACCGCAGAGTACAACCGGAGACATTGCGCACAGCGGGCACGAGACAGAAAGAAACTCATCCAACAGGCGGCTACTGATCCTGAAGCAGCGAAGAAGCTTTCAGAGATCCGTTCCATTGAAAGAGAACGAATGAAAAAGAGCCGGGAAAAGGCCAAAGCTGAAAAGGCCGCAGCGGCAGAGGAGGCATCGAAGAATGGACATAGAAACAACGGAGGAGAAAATCAAGAAGGTTGACGCAAAAATCAGTACGCTTCAGAAAAAGA
>USJM01000002.1 GCA_900555005.1 uncultured Lachnospiraceae bacterium
ATGACGGTAAGGTGTGCGCCTGCGATTTCTTTGCCGCCTGTAATGTCAGTCTTCGTGACCTTGACCTGCTTGTTAATCATGTTCAGCTCGTCATTTGCGTCTGCCTTGTCGGACACAGTAAACTCGATCGGGGATGCAAGAACATACCCTTCCGGAGCCTCTGTCTCAACAAGCGTGTAGGTCTCACCAACCTTCAGGCCGGACACTGCATGTGCGGTCCTGTCAGATGTCCAGTTGTCAACGATCCTTCCGTCCTTGTCCCTGACTTCGAGCTTTGCGCCCGGAAGCATGGTGATGGTCGTGTCAGACTTGCTGACAAGTACCTGGCGGTCGATCAGTGCGATATTCTGGTCAACATCTTCCCTGGTTACGGTGAAATCCCTGTACTGTGCTGTTGCATACCCTTCTGGTGTGCCTTCCTCGATGAGGCGGTATGCGTGTCCTACGATGAGGCCGTTCACTGCATGGGCTTCCTTACCGGATACCCATGTGTCGATGAGCTTACCGGTTTTCATCGTCGGTGTCTCTTCTGCTTTTTCTGTTTTTTTGCTGCCATTTCTGGCGTCATTGCTATCCTGCGTATCATGCGCATCCGCAGCACCTTCGTCCACAGCCACACTGGAGTTCTTTACGCTCTCTTCTGCGGTGCCAGTCCCGGTTTCTCCACCTTCCTGCGCCGTTGTCTCCGATGTCCCTGTGTCTTGTCAGTTTCATCCTGCTTGCTTCCAGACTCGGCTGTCCCGGTATCTTCCACAAGTTCATAGACGGAAAGCTTCGCGCCTTCAACCGGTTTTCCAAGGACATCCAGCTTTTCAACTGTGACCCTCTTATCCTTCATGGAAACCTGCTGGTTCTGTCCGTCATCAGGGACGGTAAATTCAATTGTTTCTGCGATGGCGTACCCATCGGGTGCCTGCACTTCAGTAAGATAATATGTCTTCCCGACTTCAAGCCCTGAGATCGGGTGTGCATCCGTCCCGGATGTCCATGTATTGACAACCTTTCCGGATTCTTTATCGGTTACGGTGATCTGTGCACCAGGAATCTCGCTGTCCCCGGTCACATCGGTCTTGGTCATCGTGACCTGCTTGTCGACCATCTTGACCGTCTTGACCTTGTATCCGTCATCGACATCAAAGTCGATATCAGATGCCCTGACATATCCGTCCGCTGCTATTTCCTCGCGGAGCGTATAGCTGCCGCCTACGCTAAGGCCGGATATTGCGTGCGGCTT
Source organism: uncultured Lachnospiraceae bacterium (assembly GCA_900555005.1). The sequence continues at coordinate 1,235 of USJM01000002.1, forward strand.
GTCGCCGGATACCCACTTATCTACTATCTTTCCGTTGCCTTGTCCGTAACTGTCAGTGTAGCGCCAGGGATTTCTTTGTCGCCTGTCACATCCGTCTTTGTCACATATACCTGTGTATCGACCATCTTGACCGTCTTGACATTGAACCCGTCGTCAACGGCAAAATCGATATCGATGCCCTGACATATCCGTCCGCAGCAATTTCCTCCCGAAGCGTATAGCTGCCGCCTACATGCAGTCCGGATATCGCGTGCGGCTTGTCCCCGGATACCCACGTGTCGACAACCTTCTTCGTTCCTTATCTGTAACTGTCAGCGTAGCGCCAGGGATTTCGTTGTCACCCGTCACGTCTGTTTTTGTCACAAATACCTGGGTGTTTGTCAGGTTGAACGAATCGTCTGCAAACCAGTTTTTCGTGACGGTAAACTGGATGGAGTCCGCGCGGACATACCCTTCCGGTGCTTCTGTCTCGACAAGGGTGTAAGTCTCACCTGCTTTCAGTCCGGATACTGCATACGCAGTCCCGTCAGAAGTCCAGGCATCAACCACTCCGCCTTCCTTATCCCTGACCTCAAGCTTTGCACCTGCGATCATCGTGATTTTGGTATTGACCTTGCTTACAAGGACTTTCTTGTCCATCATCGTGACGGTCTGGTCTATGAGGTCGTCGGTGATGGTGAACTCGATAGGCTCTGCCTCCACATACCCCCTTGGGACTTTCTCTTCGACCAGCCTGTATGTATGGCCGACCTCAAGGTTGGATGTGTCGTACTGCTTTCCGTCAGATGTCCACGCCTCGACAGGCCCTCGGTGAGGTACTTCGTGCCGTCTTCATGGTAGTGGACTTCGTAGACTGCAAGCCCGGCTTTCTTCACATCCTTGCCAAGAACATCGAGTTTTTTCACAATGAGTTTCTTGTTGGTCATCTTGACTTTGCAAAGGACTCCTGTGTTAGTGACTTCGAATGGGATGTCTGTTGCACGGGTATAACCCTTGATAGACTCTTCCTCATGGAGCACATACTTTCCGAGCGGGAGTCTTGTTATACGGTGCGGCGTTCCGTCAGATACCCATTCAGCCTGGACATCCTTTCCATTATCGTCCTTATAGGCAGCAACCTGTCCTGCCGTATTGAGGACCTGCATCTTTGCGCCCTTGATCTCCTCGCCACTCATGTCCACCTTGGTGAATTCCCACCTGGTGTACTGGTTCTTGCGGGTGATCCTGGCATTGTCCGACTTCTTCTGCCCCGGGAGGATCTTGCCATTCTCATCAGAAAGATAAATGAACCCGTCCCCATCGACAGTGAAATAGCTTACTGTATCATCAAGTACATAACCTGGAAGTGTCTGTGTTTCTTTGACAGAATAAGTTCCGGTCGCGATATAGCTTACGTTGATCTTTCCGTCCTTGTCAGTCGTCCTGGTTCCGCCAGTGAACACTTCCCCTGCGCGGTTCCTGTCAGCGGCCTCTCCGCCAATCCTTGTAAACTTGAACGTGATCCCGGCAAGTGTCTTTACGGCTCCTCATCCGTCCACTCTCCAGTCTTGTCGGTCGGCTGCTCAAACTTCGCAAGGTCGAATGTCGTCGGCACGTTTGTCGCATCCTTATTGCTGTAACATGCGCCGTGTTCTGGTCTTTATATTCCAGCTCGAAAGGAATCTGAGTGCTGTCAAGCACGTACCCCTCCGGCGCTGAGGCTTCGACTGCGTAATACTTTCCAAGGAACAGATCCCTGGACTTGCCTGTCCCATCTGCACGGACTGTGAAGGTGTCGACCTTGTCTCCCTTCTTTGCGCGGACAGTCCCGTCACCCGTCACGATATCCTCCGCCGCGTAGACATCGAATACCGCCCCGGCAATGGGCTTCTTTGTTACTGAATCATACTTTGTAAGTTCCAGGTTCCCCATGACCGGGGTGTCGTTCATCGTCCAGGTGATGACGTTTTCCCACTTGTTGCGGCTTGTAACCTTGAAATCTTTGTCCTCAAGGTTCAACGCATACCCATACGGTGCCTGGATTTCATGCAGCTTGTAGTCCCCGATCTCAAGCCTCTGCGGGAGCGTGATTGTCCCTTCGTCAGTCGTTGTGAATTCGGAAATGACCTCATGCTTCGGGCTGGAAAGCTTCATCTCGACTGGCTTTCCGTCCTTGTCCAAAATCTGGAATGTCGCCCCGGCAACCTTGATTGTCTTGCCCGTCGTGCTGTCTGCTTTCCGCAGCTCCAGCCACTCGGCAACAGGAAGGTCGTTCTTGTAGATTGCCTTCTTTGTCTCGCCGTCATAGACGTTGCCTGTCTCCGTACCATCCACTTCGAAATCCTTGACCGGGACATATCCGTCCGGCGTGTAGGACTCGACAACCCGGTACTTGCCATAAGGCAGCCTGCCATGCGGGTATGCCTTGTCTGCCGTTGTCGCAAGACCGTTCCCGTCAGTCGTGATGGTCAGGTACGGCTTTTCATCGTTTGATTCCAGATAGATATCGAACTTTGCACCCTTGAGCGGCACCATGTTGTCCGTCTGGTCGTCTGCATCGATTACGCCTGCAAACTTCAGGACTTCGATATCGAACCTGATGACATCATCCTCAGCAGAAACGTCAGCAAGGTTCTTGATTGTCCCGTCGTCGGCTTCACGCACCATGAAGGTAATGTCAATGTTCTTTCCACGGAGGTTGTACCCTTCCGGTGCCTTCGTTTCGACAATCTCGTAGGTGCCATATGGAAGATACTTTTCCGGGGATGTATAGACTCCGTTCTCATCCGTTTTAAACGTGAGGATGGTGTCGCCTGGGTTATAGACCTTCTCCTGAAGCCCTCCATCATAAATTTTGACGGAACTCTTTGAGCGGTTCACAAGGATGAACTCCGCATTCTTCAGTGTTGCATCGCCCTGCGTCTGGTTACCGTCCGGCGTTGTCTTGTCAGCCTTGAACTCCGGGCTTCCTTCGTAATCGATGGTACATTTGCCCTCTGCAAGCTCAAGGTCACGCTTGCGGATGGTGAAACCAGCGCGGTAAGGTTCGTTCTCATGCGGAGACGAAACTGTGTAATCCGCGACTGTTTTTGCCTTGACCTCGACATCAAATGTCTTATCTGAAAGCTTATACCCCTCCGGAGCCTTGACTTCTTTTACGGTGTAGCGCCCGGTCTGGAGGAGGTTGTTGGTTGTCTGACCGATCCCATCGTCCCCGGTCGTGATTGTTGTTACCACTTCCCCCTTATGAATAGGTCTGCCCTGGGCTGTCTGGAGCATTACATCATAGTCATTCGCATTGATGACCTGGAACTCTGCTCCTGCAAATGTCGCATCGCCGTCCGTCGTCGTACCCTGCTCAGATGACTGTTTCCTGATCTTGAGGTCGCCAAAGGTCGGCTCGTCATAGATTGTCTGCCACGGGTTCGGGATGGTCTCATTCTCAATCTTGACGGTGTTTCCGTTTTGATCCTGTTCGTAGCTGTAGACAACATGGTCTCCCTGCTGGAAGATCCCGACCGTCCATGTCTTGTTATTCAGTTCAAAACCATCGGGTGGCTCAATCTCCTGGATTGTGACAGTCCCGAGCGGTACGGTGTTCTCGCCATAGACAAGGCTGCCTGACACAAGGTGGGCGTTATCGAGTTTTGCGACGTAATCTATTTTTGCGCCTGATAATTTTTGAACTGTCTTGATAACCCAGCTCTGTTTCGGATTTCCGGATGACGTCGTGTTATCGTAGTAGTTGATCCGGATCTTTGCATTGTTGGTAGGCTTGTTGGTTGCAAAGCCTGTCGAAACAGCCTTATTGACCATAGACGAAACCATCCCTGTGATCGGCTCATCCGCAACATCAATGTACTGCGTGCCGGAACCTGCAACAATAGTCACCGGGATGTCACCAACAGGCTTGTACCCTTTCGGCGCAGACACCTCGCGAAGGGTATAAGAACCAGGTATCGCCTGGACTTCGTTGGAGGAACCATCCGCATTGATCGTAAATTCATAGTTCTGTGAACCGATCAGTTGGAACCTTGCCCCGGCAAGGGAATACATGTTATTTCCGTTCGTGATTGCAGTGTTGGAAGACGTCTTTCTTATCTTTATTGGACGTTTATTCGGCACCCATGTAACAGATACCGAAAGATTACCATTTGACATGAACGAAAATGCCAGGTTCTGTGCACCTTTTACGGATGCCTTTAGTGGATTATAAACGCTTGGATATCTTGTCCTTATTGTAAAGTCCTGCGTTCCCGTCCAGCCATCTGATCGTTCAAAGTGGAAGGACTGTCCAGCTGAAATTGTTGCCTCCGTTCCGGGACCGTATTTTGTGCCGGTTCCATCAATCACAAGAGTTACCCCGTCTGGAAGAGAAATCTTCCCCCAGTCAGTATCAACCGCATTAAATATGACAGAGTCAGATGCAACTGCACTTCCTGAGATCCTTGACGATACTGAAGTGGTGCTAAGGCTTGTAGTTGGATCTGGAAGGGATTTCACGGCATCGGCAATCTTCTTAAACACTGCCGCGCTTTTGTTACCAAACGGATGAGAGTCAGATCCTCCCTGATAGTTCCATGTATTTGAATTATACAGATATGCTAAAACATAGTGTGTAACCGTAAAATACATGCCATTTGTGATTTTTCCGTCAGCGTTAGTAAATCCCGCTTTGTCGATCATATCTTTGAGGTTAATTCCATTTATCGTTTTCCCCCAGGCAGGTCCTCGGTAAAGATAGAACATCCCCTTTGATACTGCGCTTGAAACATCAATATTATTCACGTTTGTTGTGTTGATGTCGCTGTTTTTTGGATTATCTTCCTTTGGCTCCAGACAGTATGCTAATCCAGTGTATACGACTTTCCCGTTTGAAAGAAATTGCATGACTCTTTCGTTTGTTCTCGCAGAGTCACCATTGATATTGAGCCAGACGCTGTTCAATGTAAAGTCGAACGACTTCATCTGCCCGTCTTCAAAATAGTTCACAGGAAAAGTTTTCCCGGTGTTCCCATTTTCGTCATACGCTCCGTAAAGGTTGATCCCATCAATTCCGGCAACCTTATTGAAAGGTCTTGCGTTCGCACTGACTCTGACCGGAGCAGACGGCATTTTGAAGGATACCTTCTTTTCAAAAAGGCTCGCTTCAAGATTATACGAAGTTGCTGGATTTTCTACATCTGTACTTGCCGTGATCTCTGTCGGAGTGTCATCCACACTCAGTTTTAGTTTTTCCGCATTGACTGCTTCTGTCTCAGTGACACTTGCAGCTTCGGTCTGTACTGAAGTCCCTGATACTTTCGTCTCTCCTGCAACTGAATCGGATGCTGAAGCATTGAATGATGCTTCTTTTGCGCTTTCCATTCCCGCTGATGTATATGTCACAGTATTGGATGCGTCAGCGGTCGCCTTGTATCCAGCATACTCGGCTGTTACCTCGTCGATAACATTTCCATCATCGGGCGTTATAATGACCGTGACCTTTTCTCCGGCCTCGTGCATGTCGCCGCCCTGGACTTCCATAGTGTAACCATCGCCGTTCGGAGCCTCGACCTTGAACATAGTCTGTTCGGTCTCTGTTTCCGTCTCGGACGATGGTGTTTCTGTAGAAGACTCACTCACTGTTTCGGTCGTGACAAGAGGAACATCACCATTCTCAGACGAACTCTCGGACTCCATCTCGGATGAGCTTTCTGTCTGGCCTTGCGGCTGCGTCTCGGACTCTTTTGTCTCCGACACGCGAACCGGGCGCACTGCATACCAGCTTTTCCCGGTGCTGGACTCATCGACACGGTACACCACGTTGTAAAGTCCCGGAGTCCCTGCTTTGACCTCGTTGTCGATTACAGAGACCTTGGTCGTGTCCTGTGGCCAGGATACATCATCGAACTTCGTTTCCGGCGTGATCTCCGCTACATCAACCCCGATAGTGATTTCATCAAGCATGATGACTGCGCCCTGTGAAGGGAATCCGTCCTGTTCAATGACTGCGGACGTATCCGGGGTCTGGGTCTCACCCTGCGATGCCTCAGTCGCTGTAGTCTCGGACTGCCCTGCATTAGTCCCATCTGTCTGCACGGCACTCTCTGATGGAGCCGATGTCTCGTGTGATGCAGCATCCGATTGTGCTGCATCTGTCTGCGGTGCGTCAGTCTGACGGTTGTTTCCGTCTGGAGCTGGTGCCATGCAGATTTCATGAAGAGATTGACCGCTGGCATGTTGAAAGTCAGCGTATCCTCGTCTTTCCAGGTGAAACCATAGACAAGGCCGTTTGCAGCCTCATATTCCTCCATCCCGATATCAGTATCCTGGAAGGTGATCTTGTCGATCTGGTACCCGTCATTCACAGTAATATCCAGGTCCACTTCCTCCCCCTGCTTGTACTTCAGTGTCGTTGTCTTCCGATCTTTGTCCTGAGACAAGAACTGCGTCTGGTCATACTTTAGACCAAACGCATCCTGATCGGTTAGTGTGATTGTGTAGTCCGGCGCTTCTGTCTGCGGCGGAGCTGCCGTTTCCGGAGCGATCGTCTCCGGTGCGGATGTTTCCGGTACCGGAGTGCTTTGCTGCTCCTGTGCAGTGCTATCCGTGCCTACGTCTTCGGCAAACGCGACAATAGGGCTGAACATATTCCCTGCAATCATCGCTGCGGACAGAACTACAGATATAAATCTTCGTCCTTTCTGCATATAAATGTTTCCCTCCTACAACAAATCGTACGATTGTTTGGACCCGGACACGTTTCCCTTGATCCGCCTGCCCCCTTTCCGGAAACCGTTTTCCACCTTCACATAAAAAAAGGACCGCATGCGCGATCCTTTGGGGAAACACTGGCCTGTCCGACCTGTCCAGCATGAATATTAACATTGATGGATATGCCATTTCAACCGACATTACTGCCATCCGAGCATTTTTACTGCCATTTTTTCAGATTTTGTGCCATTTAGGACAATATGTCATTTCGTCAGGCCTTTCTCATAATCGTAGCCCATGTATGTGTCACTTGAATACGAATCTGGTAGCATGTATCTGTCAGAAGGGTTATTTTTGATCGCCTTCATAAGGTTGTTGTACCATAATGTATTTTCACATTCGGCAGTAAGAGGTGTATTTGATATATGCTGCCCACCATGATTTTCGTCTATGAAACCTGGAATACAGCTATACCATCCTGCCGGCCGCCCGGCTTCTGACGGGAGATAAACAGCGGCGTTCTGGTGCGTGCCTGACGTCCCGAGAGGCGCAAGGTATCTGGATGCTTCGAGACCCAGGAAGTAGTGTGCATAATCCACTACCATCTGGGCTGCCCAGATACAGTCATAGCCAGGATTTGCAAACTCGTAATCGTCCGGATACCGTTCCTTCAGAAGCTTTGCAAGATCATATCCGGGTGCAATTGAATCATCCCTTGTATATCTGGAATAATAGGTTCCGACCGCACTGTATGGGATATGATTTTCCATCCACACCATAAGATTTGCGATTCTCTGCCAGTTTGATACTCCCGGCGCAAAGAACCCACACTTCCTTGCAAGGATAAAATCATATGCCTTCCTCTTCTGGATGTCGGTCAGCTTGGAATAATCCGGAATCTCAGAACTGGCCTTGATAGACTGTAGGTATGCGTTAAACTCCTCATCTGTGTATCCGATCTTTGTTCTTCCAGTACCAGACCCGGAGCCGCCTTGCCCGGATGAACCAGAAGTCCCCGGATTATCCGTCACAGTACCTGTGCTTCCACTACCGGATGGGGTACTGCCCTTTGAAGAGCCGTTGTCCTGCGCGGGTGTTGCCGGAGTTACCGGAACAGTCGGTGTCGTTACAGACTGCACCGGCTGTGAAACAGGTGCGGGTACATTAGCAGATTCTGCCGGAACACAGGCACTGCCGCGCCCGGGTTTGGCTGGGCAATGGTTGAGGCGTTCTTCCTTACCCGGATGGTGCACTTCGCTGTCTTTCCTCCGAAAGACACGATGATGACGGCATTGCCCTGCTTTTTCGCTTTGACAATACCCTTATTCGAAACGGTCGCGATTTTCTTATTGGATGTCTTCCACTTCGCCGCCACGATACGCCCATCCGCAACGGCAACGAGCTTATATGACTTCTTTGGGCTGATTGTCAGGCTCTTTGCTGATATTTTTAAAGACTTTACGCGCACGGTGACCTTACAGGACAATTTCTTCGATCCCGCTTTGGCTGTGATCGTTGCTCTCCCAACCCCTTTTGCGGTGACAACTCCACTACCGTTTACGGCGGCGACTTTTTTATTAGAAGACTTCCATCTGATTTTGCCCTTCGTGCCGGAAACTTTCAGCGCCACGCTCTGACCATATGTGAGCTTGACGGATTTTTTGCTGATCTTTGGCTTTGACGCCGCCAGTACCGTCATGCCCATGGCAAGCACCAGCATCAGTGTCAGGAATGCCGCCCAGACTTTTTTACCCTTTCCCATACTGCCCCTCCTTATGATGAAATAGGATTTCGTCTTTTTCTGGTTTCATTATATGTGCTACATAGATTTATGTAAACCGGGTAAGTACTTTCATTGTTTTGTGATTCCTTAAGGTTTTCTTAATTCCTATCTTTTTCTCGTATCCATCTTTTCCCGGACGCTTCTGCTTCCCTCTTCTTTTTGACTTTCAATCCTTTCATCGTTCTTTTTGTTATACCCGATACTAAAGTAATCAAGCACACCCTTCATCTTATCCTGCATGGAGAGGCATGTGTCACGGAGATAGCCCTTCTCCCCTCCTGTCTGCCACTCATGCATACCCCGGTAATAATAGAGCTTGATGTTATCATCAATAATGAACGGGACAATGTCGCTCCGGATGCACTCTTTAAAGAGCAGAATCCGCCCGACCCTTCCATTACCGTCATAAAACGGATGTATTTTTTCAAAAGATGCATGGAAGTCCAGAAGTCCGTCAAAATCAAGCGGTACTTTCAGATTCTCTGTGGAGAGGAGCCGCTTCATGTCTTCGTGAACTTTCTCCGGACGGGCAGTCTCGATATCATTCACGATATTGGCGAACTTTTTGTAATCCCCCACGACTGCCTCCCGGCTGAGGCTGCTGAAAGTCCCCGTCTTCAGAACCCGGTGCAGTTCTTTGACATAGTCTTCAGTAAGCGGTTCATCGAATGTGTCAATGATCCGGTCGAAGAGCCGGAAGTGATTGACTGTCTCCACGACATCATCCGCCCTGATGTTTTCTCCGCTCACTGAGTGCGTCTCAAAGATATACCTTGTCTGTTCATGGGTGAGTGTGCTGCCCTCTATATGGTTCGAATTATATGCGGCTTCTACCTGGAGGAACTGGTAGATTCCCCCGGATATCCTGTGCTCTTTCTCATCGCGAAGCCTGTCAACGAGCTGCCTTGTAGCTCTCTTTTCCATTTGCTGATACCCTTCAAAGAATCTTACAGCCTACAGAAACTCTCCCTGATTCTTTTCCTTTTCCCTTATGGCAGGCCGGTCGATCTGGAAGCCCCATGTTTTCTCCGTCTGCCCCTTCAAAAATCCTGCCATCGCATCCAGGTTCTGTTTCCTATCCCACTCTTCCAGCGCGTTGTAATACTCCTTCCGGTCCTCTTCATGGACGATCACAGGAGGATGATTGTGCAGTACAAGGAAATAGTTCATAGCAAGCCGCCCGGTTCGCCCGTTCCCGTCCGCAAACGGATGGATATTTTCAAACTTCACATGGAAATATGCGGCGGCTACCAGGGCCTTGCCTTCTGGTATTTCTCCCAGCTCTCCAAGCAATTCTGAAAGCTCTTCATGCACGTTCTCCGGTGCAGCCCCTGTTTCATACCGCCCGGTCACGAAGTCGTGACGCTTATATTCTCCAGGCCCTTCCCCGATCCGCCATCTTCTTTCGTCATACGTATTCTGCGTGAGACAATACTGAAATTCCTTTATCAGGGACTCTTCAAGCATCCGGTGCTGTCCGAACGCCTTAAGAAACAGCTCGTCAGCCTCCTTTGCATTGCGGATCTCAAACAACGTCCGCAAGTCGCCCGTATAGGATACAACGCCATCATGGTCAAATATCTCCCTTGTGTCGTTGTATGTGATGTTCTCGTTCTCAATCTTTCCTGAATGATATGCGGAAGCGACCCTGATTCCTGACAGTGCCGCAGCCAGCTCTGCATCGTCCGTGATATTTTTAGACTGCCATATGGCCACAGCCTTTTCATAACCAGTCATAAGCTTACCTTCTTATGATTCTTATTCTCTTTTTTTTAAGATTTCAAAGGGAAACCATCCCTTCTCTCTTTCTTGTCCTTGACTCTCTCTAGTGATGCATCCAGTATCATTTCCTTCCTGCTTATGACCATTGTTTTGTAAAATTCTTTCTGGATATCATCAAGCAGAGGAATAGCATCAATCATCCTGAATATATCGTTTAGATGTATTCTGGGAACGATCCGTTTAAGAGCCTCGTTGCAGTCCATACAGCGTCCGGATGATATAAACTCATAATAATTCAACCGATGTCCGTTTTCCTCGATTGCGGATGTCGGCTTTTCGTAGATTCTCGCCAGCATTTCATTCTTATCTGACAGAATAGTCCTTATAAGCTCCTCATCTGCCTGCGGGAACAGGCTGCTTCCACAATCATATATAGGAGCGAGCTTTATTTCATCTGTTCCCTGGTTGTACAAAAATCCCCAGTTGCCATTATGGCGATCCCAGTTGCCAATAAGTGCATCTACAATAAACATGTCCCAGAACCATCTTGTCAGCTCACTGCTGTCAACCATGGACTGGCTGTTTATCGTGTCTATGATTTCGTCAAGATCCGTCCCATAACCGTTTCTTTCTGTATCAACTATGGTATTCTTTAACGATGCAAAATCCTGAAGTACCCATTCCCCGCCAGTAAAATCCTTGCAGGCTACTACAACCTTTTCCTTTCTCCCTGTTTTATATACCCCTAACAGGGTTGATTGCGCTGGAATCCCGATAAGCTGGAAAATATGGCAGCCAATATATTCTGATACGCAACTGTTTGAATAGCTCATCTCTCTATTAAACTTTGCCAGTGAAGGGAATTTCAACATATATCTATCACCCTGGTAACGGATCGATATTTTCCCTCCGTTCGCTCCGCCATAAGCCTTGTTTGTGACAGGCGCATCCGTAAAGTCGATCATGTTTACACCTCAAGTCTTAGATATTTTCCCCTAAGATAGTTTGCTGCACGATGGGATATCTGCCCTGAGACTTCTGCAACATTGATTCTGGAGTAAAGTTCGCACCAGTCATTATCCCAGTCGAGTGACATTTTCCCACTGTCTTTTACCTCCCAGGATTTCTGAAGCCTTCCTATGGCTTCCTTCATCGTATCTGGCAGCCCTGCCTCCAGATATGATTGGTCTTTTGGCAATCCTGTATTTTCATCAATCTCAATATCCATCATCAGCATTCGCTCCCTCATATGGCACTAATCCCGGGCCATCCTAAATATCCTTTCCATCGCCGGAACCAGGATGCCATGATATCTATACTCTGTGATTATTTTTCAATACTCTTTCCTGGTATTGGAAATAAATGGAATATCTTTTATCATCCGGTTGATTTTCCCAAGAGGGATATGCGGGACAACCCTGCAAATGGCATCCTGGATATCCTTGTCATCCGAGTATATCAAATCAACGTATTTTACCCTTCTTCCATCCGGGTGCTGGAAGGCTGTCATTGTATTTTCTGCCTCCCTTCGGGTTCCCGAGTGAGCCACTTCGCTGTCATCCAGTATTGGCGAATAAGACGCCCCACAGTCATAGACAGGTGCTATATCAACATACCCTTCCGTGTTTTCTGTGACCCCCCCCAGTTTTCATTATAACGGTCTGTTACCCCGATCAGCCCATCCACAATGATCCTGTCACAATACTCTGCATATATTTTGCCATGGTCTATCCCTCTCACCTGCCCGATCAAGGCTTTCACACTTTTCAATGAAAACAATGTGTTTGATTTGAGAACCCCCAGCTCCAGCTTATCTGCTTCATGTAGGACAAGCACGTCATTAGAAAAATCCTCGCAAAGGCAGGCAGTCTTTTCCTCCCCTTTTTCTGTAATGTATATTCCCAAGTATGTCCTTTGGGCTGGAATCCCGACAAGCTGGTATACATGGCACCCCACGTACTCAGAGACAGGGTTACTGATATATAGCATGCCCCGACTTCTTCTTGGAGTTGGGAACTTTAGTATATACCTCTTCCCGTCATCCATGATGACGGTACGTTTTTTCCCCGAACTGCCATAAATATTGAACTGCTCCTCCCGAAGGATATGCTCATTAATATTCATAAACTGCGGCAGCATACCTGTTACCCTTTCCATTCAAGGCGGCTTTGATGGATCACCTTCCGTTTCATCATAACTGAATAGATTCACTGAAGCAACTATTCTGAAAACCAGAGGTTATCAATGCTCATCCCGAATACGTCTGCAATTTTCTTGGCGAGTGACAGGCGAATGTCCTTTTTGTTCCGTTTCTGAGCCTTGCAATGGTTGATTTGTCAACACCGACCATCCTGGCAAGCCTGAAGCAGGAAATATTCTGCCTCTGCATTTCCTCATCAAACCGATTAACCTGCATATACTCTCCTTATTGATATACTCTATGTCTTTCTAAAATAATCGGTATTTCATCAGTGTTCCCTCCTGTTTATACGATTTACGCCCCCTGATTCCAGGATCTTTGACGCTTCCAGATCCGCTTCATGAACGGCCAGGATAATCGGATACTTTTCCATGGCCGCACCTAAAGCATTCCAGTTCTCTTTCGGCTCGGAATATCCCATATGCCACCGGATCCCCATGGTCTCGTTGTCTGTCAGCCGGAGGTATTTCTGTACGACAATTACCGACTTTTCGCCATGCCCACATTAGAAAGAGACATCTGTTATGATACAGATGTCTCTTTTTTGTGAAGATGTTCTTCTTCAAGGATCTTAGGCATTTCCCATATGGGAAGTCTCTCAGTTATATATTGCTTGTTTTTCCCTTCAATGCCCGCCCCTTGAGTTATTTGGTAAAGTCTCAGCAACTTTGACTATCCGGTGTATGATGATCTTGCTTTCAAACCAGCTTGATCATTTTCTTTGTCGGATACAACGTTACTATCAGATTTGCCTCCATATCATTCATATTTTTCCAGTTCTCTTTCCTGAATGTCTCTTTGTTCAAACCATAAGGAAGGTGAATCTGCATCTCACTGTTCTCTCTCAGAGCAATTGCTGTTGAACCCTGCAGCTTTGGATTCGCCAGTTCCAAAAGCAGAGTATTTAGGCTAGCGTACCAGGCTTTTCCGCTAATATAAATATCCTGTAAGTTGATACCGACTCCATCCATTGCATTTTCATTATACAACGTGAGAGTTACGTCATACACCCTATCAGGTGCGAAGGTATACTCGTCCTCTCCACCGTACTTCGTCAGATAATCCTGATATTCCAAAATTTCAGCTTTGTCAACCCGAAAAGCGTATCCCTTCATGGTGAAATCCATCAGTATATCCTCATCCGGATAGACCTTTTCTCCCATAGGGTACACCAAAGTCTCAGCATCTTTCCAGCGTTGGTTGACGCTTCTGTAGGACTGCACATACATGCCTGCGAAGGAAGCAAGAAAAAACAGCAGCAAAATTACAACCGTATGTCTTCCTCTTTTTCCTTTATTAACGGTATCTATATTTGTCATTGTCTGTTTTCACTCCTTCCGTCTCCCTCTCTTCTGGATCCCTGCTATTAATTCTCAATATTGTGACCGACTGCTTCCTTGAGGCTGACAATTCGTCCATCCACAACCTCAACAATTACATCCGACCATCTTCTCAGGCGCTCATCATCATGACAAGTGACCAGTATCATAGCTCCTCTATCCTTTTCCTGTTGTATGATTTGTTCAAAAAGATCGATGCCCCCCTCATCCAATGCATTGATGGGTTCGTCCAGAAGCAATAGATCCGGTTGCCCCATAATAGCTGCTGCGATTCCAAGACGCTGTTTCATACCAAGAGAATATTTCCGATACTTTCGCCTGTCCTCAGGATCCAATCCCACCCGGAGCAATGCAGTCTCTACATCCTCTGGCTTGGCCTCTTCGTTCAAGGAATTCAAAAGCTCCAGGTTACTGCGTCCTGTGTAAGCGTTCAAAAAAGCCGGGTTCTCAATCAGCACTCCCATCTTTTCAGGAAAGGACAGATCCTTTCCCAACTGTTTGCCATCAATAGACACGCTCCCACTGTCAGGAAAAATCAAACCGGCCGCCATACGCATCAGCATCGTCTTGCCGCTTCCGTTGATTCCCCTTAATCCATAGATTTTGCCCCTCTCGAATGTCACACATATGTCATTTAAAACCTTCCTATCCTTCAGGGTCTTATTCACATGATTAATACAAAGCATACCGCCTGTCCTTTCTGAAGATCGACGCAGATATTGTATTATTTTCGCATCTGCCCGTACCTGCTTCTATCCATCCTGTAGATATTCAGACTATTTTACATGATGTCGAATCTCCTCATCCTTTGCCAGCCGGCTAACGTCAGTATCGCCATGTAAACCAGGCTGAGCAAAACCCCTGTGGTTTGCACTGCCTTCCCCCCATCAACCCAGATACTTCTGATCACCATTGTATACACTCCCGGCAACAATGGATTCTGCACGTAGGTAGAAACCAGAAGAACTGCTACCACAATAGCGAAGGCACCAAGACGATTCATATACAAGCTCAGAAAAAGTTGGAATAAATTGAATACAGCAGCGGTCAATGGTGGCAGAAAGAAAAGCTGTATAACGAGCTCGAAGGTTGATGGGTCTGTCATAAAAACATAATCCTGTAAATTGAGAAGAACCTCGTTTGAAAAGCAAAGTGTACACGAAAGCCCTACCAGCAAAGACAAAAGAAACAAAGTCAGATAAAAGAGACAAAAACTGAAGCATGTGGAAATCACAACATAGACTTCCTTGGCAAACCACCACCATCTTCGATTTCTTATCCGAATAAACACTTGTATGCCATACCTTCCGCGTAAATTCTCCATCGGATAATTCAGCGTAAGAAGTGCTGAAACAAGAAATGGCAGAAAATAGACGATTGGCAGAAGGAATATTCGCTCATCCAAACTATGTGGCCTGCGTCCAGAAAAGCAGTAAAGAAGGCAATCAGCCAAAGTCAGGTTTCCTGAGAACACATTTTCTCCATAGCAGGCATGATAATGTGCAGAAAAATCAAGAAATACAAGCAGTCCTATGGCAACAACAGCCAGATAGACAGTTTTTTTTGCCCATATACCATTCTTCAGATCAAAAATAATCAGCTTATACAGCTTCATATTTCCTGCCCTTCCTCATAATCGTTGACACCATAAATAAAAGCAGAACGCCGGCCTCCGAAGCAGCAATCAAACCGTTATGATTGTTTGCCATCGGCATTGCACGAAGAAATTTTGCCGGAGAAAAATCATAACCTGTCCCCAGAAAAGTCAAAAAATTCGAATCGATGTATTCCATAACTGTATATAAAATGAATGGAACCAGCACAGCGGTGGTTCTGCCAGCCCCATAAAAAGCCGCCGTTACCGAAAGCAACGCTAAAACTCCTCCGTAAAAACTATCAAGCAGGATATATAGAAACACATACAGTCCAGGCTCTTCATAGTATAAGCCTGACCACATACTTTTTTGAAACAAGGCACCATAAGGATAGACCACTTCCGGTGTAAGACAGGGCAGATACATGGATACCAATAGAAAGTTCATAAGAAGGGAGAGCAGAATCACCACTGCCCCTGCTAAGAATACTGCCACTGCCTTTGCTGTAAAATATTTCTTCCTTCCCACACGTCCAATCAGAATGCCTGTGTAACCGGTTTTTTTCTCACTTGACAGCGACCAGCCAAATGGCAAGGTAGCGAATAGAGGAAACATAAAGTAGAACAAGGTGCTCCAAAAAGAAGACGTATCGGCCCCCATCCATCGCACAAAAGCTGAACTTGCCGTTAGCTGTGGATTTCCTGCCCCCTTATGCCGTAAACTGAGTAGACCGATTCCAATTGCTTCTCTTGCCTGGAGTATGACCAACAGCAAAAGAAGGGCCAGTACTACCGCCATAGTCTTTTGAAAAAAGGCCTTCTTCAATTCCATAATGATACATTTGCGCATAGTTCTTCCTTTCATTCAGCTAAACCGATATCCAGCATCACTCTGTCAGCATACATACCACATATCTGTCCTGCCTCTATTCCTGCCGCCGGAACGAAATACCCCAGTGTAAGCTCTGTCTGTTCTCCCTGTGCCAGTCTGTAATACCCAGGATCTCCTTCCACCGGCGAATTAGAAGCCCCGCTGAAATATACAGCCCCATAGATATCTTCATTTTTTATATTTTCAAGATAGAAGTTATTGATGTTAAAGACCTCTTTCTTTACCCATCCCACCGCATCAATGTTCTCAATCTCAATGTCTAACAACACCAGTCTCCATTTCGAACTAATCCGTCCCCTGGAATCCAGATATAAATCGATTGTTTCTGAAAAGTCATCTTTTGTCAGAGCCGCTTCCTCTAAGCTATCAAAAACAGTTGCTTTCTTGACCGTATAAGCCAACTGTCCCTCTGCGGCAATAAATGAATCATTAAATTTTTCCCCCAGTGAGACATTATCCTGTGCCATGCTGCGGGTTTCATACTCTGCCTCTTCCGTTTCCGCGTTTTCCTGTTCCATTGCCGACTGTGTCTCTTTCTTTCCAGAATCTGCTTGTATCTTTTCTGCAAGTATCGGTTTGTATGCTTCTGCCATATCTGCCTTCTGTCCCGATGAACATCCTGCGAGCAGGTATATAACAACTGCCATTAAGGACATAAGTCGAAGTTTCAAGTTTATCCCCTCCATCCCCCTTAAGTCGATGTTCCTATAGGTAAGATCATGATTATAAGGAAAGGCAGTCTAACACAGACTGCCTTTCCCTTGACATCAATTCACAATGACATAATTTCTCGAACTATCAGGACTCCAGCACCCACTTGCTGTCCCACCTGATCCTGCAGATCGTATCGTAATATACGAAAGAGTAGGTTTATATCCTGCATTCTCAAAAATATTATTTGTTATACTGCATTGAACTCCTCGCTGTACGGTAGCTACACTACCGATTGTCTCATTATAGTATGTTCTCGCAGTCTGTCTCTTCCCCCAAGTTTTAACCTGTACGTAGACGTAAGGGGCTTGTGTCATATATACATAGACCTTTGTATCTGTAGACTTTATACGGGGTGTAATACCACCTCCCTTTGTGAAAGTTCCACCGGATGTATTTATGGTAAATGTAAAATACTGATCGCTGGTATCCGCATATGTAACCAAGCCAATAATCATTATCAACATGATTGATATAAACAGCGAAAGTAAACTCTTAGTACTTTTTTTCATCTGTACTTTTCCTCCCTCCTCAAGTTAGGCATTTGGAGATATCGCTTTCTCTCTTTTTCTGTGGTGACTATTTATTAGAACAAGGGCCTCACTCCTTCCTATCCAAAATATACCCAGAAACAATCATACTAAATATAGGCTCAATATAACGCTGCCATTAAGTTTCATTTCCACCGAATTACTTTATCTATGAATGTCAACACCTATAAGCAATAACGTTTACACCTCAATACTACCGCGACAGACATGCCCCTTCAACATGAATAGTACACAAAAAAAACACCATTTTTTTGTTAAGTAAAGCTTTCCCAACTGATGAGACTATATTATGTTCTATATGCAACCTGCTTGTTCGGTTGATCCCTATTTTTTGTTTCTGACTGGCCAGTTTCAGCCAGATATTGTGCCGGATACCACTCTTTTCGACACTAAATACCTTGAACCCTGTAGGCATTTCAAAAAAGGCTAAACAGTTTGTTGTTCTTATTGTTTTGCATTATCATAAGAAAAAGGACGCCGTTGTAAAATGAAGTTGGACATCTGAATAAAATAAAGATCCATGGCAGGATCTTTGGTAGAATGTAAGTCATCACAACAAACTTTCTACATGAGAATCGCCACCATGGACCACTCTCATTCTACCATAGCTTCCCATATAAAGGGCAAACATCTTTCGTATGAGGAACGAGTTCTTATTCAGATTCGTCTTAAAGACCACTACTCCATCCGGGCAATTGCCCGTGAGATCGGCTGCTCACCGAGCACTGTCTCGAACGAAATAGCACGTGGCTCAGTTGCCTTGTATAACGGCCACGTGACCCGTTATAAGGCGTCTGCCGGTCAGATTGCCTATGAAGACAACCGAAAGCACAGTTGCCGGCATTATGACTTCCTGACCAAATCAGCATTTCTGGAGTATGTGCTGAAACACTTTACAGAAGATGGCTGGTCATTGGACGCCTGTGCCGGACGCGCTGTTCTCGATAGTGAATTTACCAGAGAGCAGGTCGTCTGCACAAAAACGCTTTACCGCTATGTTGATCTTGGCCTCTTTGGCATCAGGAACCATAACCTTCCCAAAGAATTTGGAATTCAAAGTGCAGCGTCCGAAGGCCAGCAGTAAATACATGAAATCTGTTGCTGCTTTCTGGATGCGGCAATCAGACGATCCAAAATGGATGCCGTCCCGGTGAACACGCCCGAGAAGCTTCTTTTATCTTGCTGTATTCTCTTCGATTGATACCATTGTTCCCTCCAATCCCGCTTTATCGCCATATTGCTCCACAGAACTTAGTGACTTTTCTCTTTATAGAGCAATTCGTCCACAGTCATTTCCAATACATCTGCAATCGCAAGAATTGTTCGTATAGTCGGATTGTCCATCTTCCCTGTCAGAATCCGAGATACCATAGATTTTGACAACCCAGTGGCTTTTGCCAAACCATTTTGTGTAAGGTTGTATTGTTTCATTTTATCTTCAATTATTTCTCTATCGATCTGCTGTTTCATTGATTGGTTCCTTTTATGCATCTATAATATGATTCAAGTAATTCAAGTGGTCGATAGCTCTCTTCCGCAAAATGGACAATATTGGATCGGGAAATATCGGACGACTTTAGAGTTTGAGAAAAGAATCCCTGGGAACGGCGGATCGTCTGACCAAATGGCAGTATTCTGCCGCTCGATTTTCGATAATTCTTTTCTTTGAAAGACAATACGGAGAGTTGCTTTACCCCACGACCCTTGCATTGTCTGAAATGCTTTTCCTTTACCATCAGGAATACAATAATTACAAGGAGATTTTTTCATGTCTAAATTTGCCATACCTGTTTCATCCTCCAACCATCAGGAAATTCGAGCCGAAAAAGCTCTTGAGACCTATGGAATTAATGCTTCTTATATCTGTGCCATGCCCGGATGTTCGGCTAAAATGACGTTATGTGATCCATCAAACAACAAGACTGCTTATTTCCGAAGCGTCCACAAATCAGACCACAAATATGATTATTGTACAGATTCATCACTTACTTTTAATCCAGATGAATATGATGAATCGAAATTTGATCTGAATCTTGCAATTCAGACCATTTGCAGCCATAAACAGCAAAATAATATTCACACAGATGGATTCCATTTGAGCGACGGAGCCGTTGGAACCGGAAGCCATATTCCTGTCAGAACTGCCAAAAAACTGTGGGCAGTCTGTAACTATCTTGGGGTCAATGGAGTTTACAACCATACCCGAATTAATG
Organism: uncultured Lachnospiraceae bacterium; assembly: GCA_900555005.1. Next base: position 20,916 of record USJM01000002.1, read on the forward strand.
ACATCTATGCCTGCCTGGAAAATACGAATTGTTTTCAGGATCGTGATACCGGATTTTGCATTATCGAAGGGACGTTTGCTTATACAGTCAATGATTTTTCGATTTGTATGAACTATCCGAGGTATAGCACATCAGATAAATGTTATTCTCTTCTCGTGCATTTTCCTTCACAAAAATCCATGAAATTGTTTAAGGATAAATTATTTGGTGGATTTGGTACACAATATTGTCACAAAGTACGTTTTGCTGTTGCTGCTTTCTGGATGCGGCAATCAGACGATCCAAAATATAAGTTTCAGTGTCAGCTGGCTAAGCAATCACAGATATTCTTTATTGGGAGATGATCTTGTCATTTTACGTCCGCAGAAGGGGCAAAAATCAATCTTCACGATATATTGATCGTCTGGATCTTCTTGGGGATATGGATGAAGAACCATATGCCCACCGTCAAAAGTGTGATTGACTAGATTGCCTTCTATTTTCTGTCCAAAAAAAGTTTTTCCGCATCCTGTTTGATAGTATTTATTATCGCAATACTGACACATCATAACCACCTTCCTCCCCTACAAAAATCAGGTCATGCTCATCGTATGAGTAGCCTAAGTTTGTAACATATACCCTTCGTACCTGTACTGCCCCGCAGCGATCCTTGTCGTATGGTTTATCGCCTTACCCTTTGTCTTCTCTCTCTGCATGGTTCCTCCTGTACTCCTTTGCGATCCTGTTATAGTTCTCCGTCGCCTGTCTGATCGCGTCATCTTTTATTCGAAACGCTGTCCGGCTGGATATCCCGATATTTGCGCCGACCGTTCCGATCCCGCAATGGCTTATGCAGTGCCTTACTAATATCTCATGCTGTCTCTCATCGGTAACATTTTCGACCGCATTCCAGATAACCATGCAGCGCAGGTGGGTTTCGATGCACTCCTGCCTCTTCTGGTACATATGGAGGATGCGCGGAACATACAGGTTTGACAGGAATTCCTGATACAGGTCTTCGCTTCTCTCAAGCGTTTCCAAAAGGTCTCTGCTTGCCGCTGATACCCCGTGTGTCCCCGCACCGTCGTCATCTATCTGCTTCGAGGGCATAGATGCCTGCATGATCGCCTGTTCCCACTGGTAAGTGGCGGCTTCGTTGCCTGTTCTCTGGATCAGCGCATTAAGTTCGACAAGCCTGCTTTTCGCATTTTTCTCGTCTTCTTTCAGCGTATTTAACGCCTTTTTCATTTCCTGCTCGTCCATGGACCTTATTACAAACATCCATACTCCCTCCCGCATTGGCGGCGCAATGTTGTTGTCCTTATGACAACGCCTTTTTTATTTCTTCCTGTATGAGGCTCCTTATTTCCTGTGTCTGTAGTTCATTCTGGCTGCTCACCACATTTTTCATACCTTCCGCGATTAACTCGATATCACCTCTCGCAAGAGATACCTTTCCCGCGTCGTGTTTATCTTCAAACATCTGGCTTTCTTTCATGGCTTCGTAAAGGTGCTCTGCTATTGTACCTTCGCGGGAAGTCAGCCATTCATACACTTCCCTGTCATGCGACCGCCTTGTATCCAGGCGAACGGAAAGCACTTTTATCCGCCTGTTTTTCCTGGCTTCGTTGATCTCGTCCATCTTCTCTCCCTATTTCGCTCTTAGCTGGCTACAGATTGTCATCCACTCCTGATGCCGATTCTGATGCCTGTGCCTGTCTCCCCGCAATTCTGTGCAAGTCCCTTCGTATAGCCTGGGAAGTCCATCTGTCCTACATAGGCAGAGCCACTTGCCATCAGAATTGGAGTGCTGCATAACTCTTGTCTTTTGCTATAATGCCCCGCAGTCTTCGTAGATATGGCAAGTTTCACTTCAGCTTCGGCCTCTGTCTTTCTGCTGTCAGTAGATGGGGCAGTCTCATTGCTTCCATCTATCCTGCAAAGGATTTCAGCGAGCTGCCCAGAAGGCATTGCAGCCAGTTCTTCCAACGGATACTTCTGTCCGTATGCAATGCGTATTTTTGCAATCATTTGTGCCCTCCGGCTGTTCATGACTGCTTCATTTTGATATTCCGCAATAACAATGTTATCGGAAGCATTGAAAAGCATCGTCCGCAGGTACGCCTTGGGATTCTTGATGTTGTCCCGGACTTCTGAAAAGCCCGTCAGGACACTTTCAACTTGTCCCACATCCAAGCTGTTGAATTTTTTGCAGACCACTTCCGCGGGATAGTCTATCCCGGCTATTCTGAATGTCCGCTGCCGGCTTGCCCTATAAATGGTTTCGGCAATCGTCAAGACGATCAGATCTGTCATAGCCGCCTGACTTCCTCTCCGCTGGCATAAAGTAACATAACCAATCTTCTCTTTTACCTTTTTCAGGAGATCTTCACTCCAGTTGCTCTTATCTGGCTGGTTAGCAGCTTTCTGTTCTGTTTCAGAACGGCTGTCTGGAAACATGGTCTTCCTCCTCTTTTCCCTTTCTGTTTCGGAAACCTGAAGGAAGGATGATCTTTTTGCATTTCTTGTTTCTGATTCATTCTGACTCTTGTATGTCTGACTATTATTATTCTTACTCGGGTCTACTTTGTAGACTTCCGGAAGTCTACTTTTCATACTTCGGAAGTCCATAAAGTAGACTTCCGCTTATTTACAGTGTCCCCGGTGCCATTTTGACTGCACGGACTGGTATTTTTTTGTTTTGTACTTTGTGGAGATTCTTTTATTTTCTCCTGTGTATCGGTTTTTAAGTTGTCAGGCTGTTCACATTCATCCCCCGGCGGCTGTCCTGTATCCGCTTTTAAGATGTCCATGAAGTTTTTGACATATATACGTGTCGGTTTATTTGGTAACCTCTTCCGCTCGATCAGCCCGACACCCTGGATTGGCGTTGTACCAACTTTTCCAATCCCGGAATCCAAGTATTTAAAAAGCCTGACTGCTGTCTGCCTGCAACAGTTCAGATCCGCCATCACATCCTCAATGGTATAGTAGATATAAATTCGGTTTTCAGCGTCATACCACCCGTTTTTCTCCGATAACCTCATGCGATCCAGCATGAGGCCGTAAAGAATTTTGCAGTCACTAGGGAGGCCTGCGAAGTGCCTGTCCGTGATGAGAAGGCGTGGGATTCTAAACCATGTAAACTGTTCCTCATCATGCCTTTGAAAATACGAAAATGTGAATCCCATCGCCATTCCCTCATCAATCACTGCTCACGTTAGTTGCTTTCAGCCGGATCACTCCTATCATCAGTCGATAGGCTCTCATTTATCCATTTTTGTTCAAATTCATCGTTCATAGCATTGCCGGCGATAAAATCAAGGGCAGACAGTGAGACATTTCGGACAAGCTTTCCATCCGCTGTTTGGACGTCATACCTTCCATCATCATCGCATGTGATTTTTACGAGGCTGCCCTCAGGTATAGTAGTAGTAATGCTTTTAATTTCCTTGATCGTCCTGGCAGCTCGATAGCTACAAGTCATATCGATCATTTGCTCAGATTCGGCCTGGGAGTCCAATCCTAAATCTTCTGCAGTTTCAACAGTAACCAGGATCGCTGTCGTCCAGTGGTAGATGTTCAGATATTTTTCTTCATAAAGCTTCGATTCTTCTTCAGTCATTTCTGCAAAAATCCCACAATCTTCCGGGATAAAAAATGCGTCAAATATCTCATCAATGTCATCATCATCCTGCCAGATGACTAGCCCTTGGATAGGGTGCTGCATGATTTTGCATAGTTTTATATTGCATATATTTTCTAAAACAAAAACTTCTTTTTCGGGATAACACACTGTTGGTAATTCTACGTCGCCGTTGAAATCGACCAGAATCGGCGCGTCCGGATGCTTTTCCTTCAGCTCAAGCAGATTTTTGAGTGCCATTGTAATTTTGCTCATAAGTCCCTCCTTGCCCCTATTGGGGATTATTATGGTATTTTTCCAGCAGACTTATGATAACCCCTCTTATCTCATCATTTGTCGTCCCTGGAGCGAAATACCTTGATAACTCTTCGATGGTTATATTTAACGCCGCTATTCCTTCGGGTCTTTTGGGGTTCATGTTTTCCACTATAATAGAAAGAAGCTTTTCCTCCCCTATAGGCTCTTCACATTTTTCAGCCAATTCTTTAATCTCACATGCATTATTCAATGAAGGCAGCTTTTTATAATCTGTATATATTTTCAAGACTGCCTCCTGATCACTTGAGCCTATATAGGAGAGCATTACTCCAGCGTTCAGCTTTAGTTTTTTTGCATCAACAAGCTGGAGTAATCCCGGGATCAGGTACGAAAGCCGGATGTAGCGCTGCACCTGTCTTGCGGAATCACCGTATTTTTCCGATATAATCTGATCAGTCCTCTTACCAGCTTTTCCCTGATGGGAAGCCGCTTCCGATTGCATCCGGTATGCCTTGGCCTTTTCAGAAGGCAATATGTTCTTTCTCTGGTAATTGGAATAGACCATCTGGTCGATGGCATCATCGTTAGTCAGGTCACGGATACAGGCAGGTATTTCAGTGAGTCCTATTTTTTTGCAGGCAAATGTTCTTCGATGCCCAGAGATGATTTCGTAGCCGCCCTGTACTCTTGGTCGCACAATTATCGGGTTTATCACACCCCTATCCTGAATAGACTGGGCGAGTTCATCCATAGAATCGTCATCGACTACTTTGAAAGGATGCCCTGGGAAAGGGTAAAGGTCTTTTACCTGGATCAACCGGACTTCATCAACGGTTCCTGATTCAGTAAATAAATCATCATAGGATTCTAGTTGGATATCACCAATCCGTTTCATACCTTCTGCACCTCCCCAATCAGTTCGTCGGCGAGAGCTTCGAAAGAAGCAGCTACCTTGCCTCTTTTGTCATATACAAATATTGAAGTTCCTGCCGCAGATGCTTCGGACGCCCGAACAGATGCGGGGATCATGGATTTAAATAATCGAATTTTGTCGCCATAAGCAGAGGATATGGATTGAATGATTTGTTTTGAATAGTTGGTCCGATAATCGACCATTGACAAGACTATACCGTCGATAGTCAGCTTTTGATTCAATTGCCTCCGGACATTGCTGATCGTGCGGATTAACATCTCAAGGCCTTTTGCAGAAAGGAAGGATGCCTGAACTGGGATGATTACCGAGTCCGCTGCAACTAGCGAGTTTATTGTTATAACTCCTAAGGAAGGGGCGCAATCGATCAGGATGTAATCATAATCGCCCTTAATTTCATCGGCTATTTGCGAAAACAAGCGTTCTCTTCCCATGATGTTGACTATTGATATTTCCATCGCGGATAATTCAATATTAGCCGGAATAAGATCGATTCCTTCCGCTGTTTTGATTATGATGTCCTTCGTAAATCGACTATTTTGTGAATCATCCTCAACGTACGATATCACTCTTTCGATAGCTGTTGAGATTGTGCTTGTAAGATTATCAGGGTTCTGGATGCCGAGACACCGTGTCAATGCCCCCTGTGGATCGGCATCTATGACGCATACTTTGAATCCCTTCCGTGCAAGCGCGGCTGCAAGGTTGACCGTGGTAGTTGTCTTCCCTACCCCACCTTTCTGGTTAGCGATAGCTATTGTTTCCCCCATGTTCTTCCTCCCTATTTGCTCTGTTAATTTTGTTTATGCTAAAGATGCCCATTCTTTGACGGATGCTTCTTCAACGGTGCCTCCATTTTTATACCAGTTCCCATCCCTGCCCCGGATCACCACAAAAAACCCATGGTCATCTCTCACGAGGATCTGATTGACAGAATCGGGTATGGAAGTCCCTTTCTTCTGCCAGATATTGATGTTGTAAAGCTTCGCTTTTTGACGCTCGAGTTTTTCCGGTTCATCTTTCGGAGATATTCTTGCGTTGCGATCCGCAATTTCCGGATTGTAAGCGTCCAGGTCTTTTTTCTTCAGGGATTTTCCCTGTGACCGTACAACCCCACCCCTGGCGAGTTCTGCGCTGATTGTCTAGGACAATAATTCAGCCTCTTGCTAATTTCATTGATCGAGTATCCCTGATCGATCAAGTTCCGAATCTGCATCCTTTCTAAATATTTAATCAACCCTGATAACCTCCCCTCTTATTACAATGAAAAAAACGGAAGAGTCCAGAAGACTCTTCCGCTAATATTTGAAGCCAGCATTAACACATTTATATATTGTTGTCTGACTTCTGTTGTTCTTGTGCGGTAGATGTCTCTCTATCGCACTTAATTATAAAACCCACCAAATGATATGACATGTGAACAGAGTGTGACAGAAACTGCCGGCTCTGTCCCTTCTGTCAAAAGGGAAACAGAGTCGGCAGTCATCTCATCTGTCACTCAGCGATCTGTTAATCCTCCGGTTCAATCAGACCATATGTCCCGCCCTTGCGTTTGTAGACAACATTGGTCTCATCTGTCTCCGCATTGCGGAAAACGTAGAAGCTGTGCCCGAGCAGCTCCATCTGAACACAGGCATCCTCCGGATACATCGGTTTAATGTCAAACTTCTTTGTACGGGCAATCCGGATCTCCTCGACCGGCTCCGTTTCCTTTTCAATAAACTCTCTTCTGAAGCTTCCATCCCTGTGTCCCTCGATCAGCTTCTGCTTATATCTTCGAAGCTGCCGTTCAATTACTTCCTCGACCAGGTCAATCGAAACATACATATCATTCGAGACTTGTTCAGATCTGATGACGGTTCCCCGCATCGGGATGGTCACCTCAATCTTCTGGCGATCTTTCTCGACACTCATCGTGACGATTACCTGCGTGTCCTCTGTAAAGTAGCGCTCCAGCTTCCCAAGTTTTTCCGTGACCGACCTTCTCATGGATTCTGTCACATCAATGTTTTTTCCGCTGATTGTAAATCTCATAAGCACAGCCTCCTTTGGAGAATTTTCTTACAATTATTATACTACAGCGAACGTGTATGAACAACACGTCCATTTGAAGATTGGCATATTTCACAATTCCCGTTATCCCAGAACTTCTTCCGCATATTGAACGGAGGCCATCGCATCTTTGCAATACCGATCCGCATGAATAGAAGCTGCATAGCGCTCTGTCATCACGGCACCTCCGACCATGATCTTCACATCCGGTGCTTTCTCATGAAGCTGACGGATGGTCTCCTCCATGTTCGCGACGGTTGTCGTCATCAGAGCAGAAAGGCCGACAAGTCTGACCTTCCGCCTGACTGCAGTCTCCACAACCGTCTCCGGCGGAACATCCCTGCCCAGATCGATCACATCAAACCGGTAGCTCTCCAGGAGCACTTTTACGATGTTTTTTCCGATATCATGGATATCTCCCTTCACAGTCGCAAGGATCACGCTCCCACGCCTGTTTCCTCCCTGCCCGGAGGCCTCCATCCTCTCTTTCAATACCGCAAATACTCCTCTTGCGGCCTCAGCGCTCATCAAAAGCTGCGGAAGAAAGACTTTTCCCTGCTCAAAATCCTTTCCGACCTCATTCAATGCCGGAATCATACACTGATTGATGATCTCCAGAGCCTCCCGGGATAACAGCAGAGCTTCCGCAGACTTCTGAGCTTCCTCCCGAAGTCCCTTCCTGATGCACTGAATCAGCCGGGCTGCATCCGGATTCTCTGTCAGCTCTGCATTGCCGCTTAAAGATCTCTGATTCTTCTCTATCTTTTTCCCAGCCTTTGCGGTGTCGAAGTCAAAATCAGAAGTGCTCCCTTCTTTCAGGATTTTTCTGAGGTCTTCCTCCCACACAGCTCCCTTCGGGAGCGCTGGCTTGAAATCAGCATAGGTGCTGATATATGCACCGCAGTTCTCATCCTCTGCAGTCAGCACCATATATGCATCAAAGGCTGCCTTCATTCCCTCTGAGCACGGATTGATAATCGCAGCATTCAGTCCATTCTGAAGCGCCATTGTAAAGAAGGTCTGGTTAATGAACGCCCGCTGCGGAAGTCCGAATGAAATGTTGGAAACGCCGAGAATTGTCTTCGCTTTCAGCTCCTCATGAACCCTCTTCAAGGTGTCAAGCGTCACCAGTGCGCCGCTGGGATCCGCACTGACCGTCATGCAGAGGCAGTCAATGATAATATCCTTTTCCGGAATTCCGTATTTCTTCGCTTCCTCGAGAATTTTACCTGCTACTCTGACACGTCCTTCTGAAGTGTCTGGAATACCGTTCTCATCAAGTGCCAGGGCTACAACAACACCTCCGTATTTTTTAACCAGCGGAAAGACTGCATCCATGCTCTCCTTTTTCCCGGAAACAGAATTCACCATCGGCTTTCCGTTGTAGACCCGCATCGCCGCTTCCATTGCCTGGATGCTGGATGTGTCGATCTGAAGCGGCAGCTCCGAAATGCTCTGAATCTGCCGGATTGTTTCACAGAGTGCGCTTGTCTCATCTGTTCCCGGTACCCCGACATTGACATCCAGAATATGGGCACCCTTCCCCTGCTGTTCAAGGGCCATGTCAAGGATATAACTATAGTTCTGATCCCGGAGAGCCTGTGCCATCTTCTTTTTACCGGTCGGATTGATCCTTTCTCCGACGATGACCGGCCTTTTCCCGATTGTCTGTGCAACTGCGTACGAGGTAACGATTGTCTCCTGTTTCTGAACGATGACCGGAGCTTTTCGTCCCTCAGTCACTTTTTTCACGGCCCGTATATGACCCGGTGTCGTACCGCAGCATCCTCCGACCGCAGATACCCCTGCATCAAGAAGGTCAGAGATATCCTCCGCAAATTTCTCTGGCCCGACGTCATAGACCGTTTCCCCGTTCTCTGATCTCGGCAGTCCGGCATTCGGTGTACAGATAACAGGAACAGATGCATATCGAAGCAGTTCCCTGGCAGTCTTCAACATCTGTCTCGGGCCAAGCGAGCAGTTCGTTCCAAGTGCATCTACATGCAGCCCTTCCAGCATTGCAACAACCGCTTTCGGAGTTCCGCCTGTCAGCATCTTCCCGGATTCATCAAAAACACAGGTTGCAAACACAGGCAGGGATGAGTGTTCCTTGGCAGCCAGAACAGCTGCCTTGAGCTCATGCATATCGCTCATTGTCTCAATCAGGATTGCATCCGCGCCATATTGGACACCAAGCTCTACCACCTCTGCATAAACTGAGACAGCTTCCTCGAAGTCGAGATCTCCCATCGGTTTCAGAAGTCTTCCGGTCGGTCCCAGATCGAGTGCAACCAGTCCGTGTCCAGCCTGCCGCACTGCCTTGTGTGCGCAGTCGAAGGCACCCTTGACAACCTGACTGAGCGTAAATTCATCTCCCCGGATCTTCAGCCGGTTCGCTCCAAATGTGTTGGTACTGATCATGTCCGCTCCGGCATCCAGATAATCCTTATGAATCTGGATGACTGTATCCGGATGCAGCAGGTTCCACGACTCCGGAAGTTCTCCCAGCCCGATTCCTGCCTTCTGGAGCATCGTGCCCATCGCCCCATCAAACAGGATGATTCTTTCCTTCATCGTTCTACGTATATCCATGTGTTCTCCTGTTTCCGGGTCTGGCTGACAGCCCCCTGTTGAAAATGATTTCATCGTTCTCCCGTGTGCTCATCCGGCTGATGAATTTCTGCGATAGAGACAGTCCGCCTTGCCGCACACCTCACATCCTTCTCTGACGCAAGGCAAATGCTCTCTTCCCGCCCCAATCACAGCTGTTACAGACTTGCTTGGAATCATCAGCAGAGACTCAGTCAGTGCGATTCCGACCCTCTTTTCAACCTGAAGAGCTTGAAAAATATCCCGCTGATTGTCAAGCGGGAAATCTCCATAGCCCGGTGAAAACCGCGGTCTGAGATACAGCCCTCGGCCTGCCGCCTCTGTCCTGATGGCATCGTTTGCCAGATTGCACCACGCTTCGATCATGGCCGCCGATGCTGCCTGCATCACAACCCCCCGGCTTGCATTTGTCAGACTGTACCTGTGCAGCAGCAGATCGACCTTCGTCCCTATCGTAGCGGCCATCACAATGATATCGCTGCATCCTCTCAGGTTTTTTTCCAGGCTGCGGCTGTGTGTCCGGAAACAAGTCATGTCAATCGTATGAAGCTCGTCCTGCGGAACATGCAGTGGAAACATCTGATGAAATTCTCTCAGCTGTACGTTATCTGCCAGCTCCTTGAGAACACTCTCCACCAATGCCTGTGTTGCCTGATCCGGTTCTCCGTTCCGAATCCCAAGATATCTGTAAATTTCCTGTCTGTTGACCTTCAGTTCTTCTGGATTTCCTGTCATATTCATTGCTCGTCTAATGTTGTCTAGAAAAATCTCTGCTCGCAAAAGGCCCTCTGGCCGCTGAAAAAACAGCGTCGGTTATTTCGTTTCCCTTCCGCACATCTCAAGAATGCTCCGATACGCCATTCTGCCCCCGAATAAGTCCAGCGCACTTCCGATCGTCACATCGACCATGCCTTTCCCATGATTCCGGACTGCTTCAAGATCCTGAAAACTTCCGATCCCGCCTGCATATGTAACCGGAAAAAGCCATTGTTTCTCCCCTGTGAACGCCGCTGCAATCAAATCGACCAGTTCCAGCTGCGGCCCACTCTGCCTTCCCTCCGCATCCACTCCATGGATGAGAAATTCATCGCAGAATTCGGACAATTTTCTCAGAACATGAACACTCAGCTTCACATCTGACCACTTCTGCCACCGATCTGTAACAATATAAAACCCATCATCCTTTCGTCTGCATGACAAGTCCAGGATCAGATGTTTTTTCCCTACCGCTGAAACCATCTGTTCAAGATGCTGACGGTTAAACCGCCCTTCCGAAAAAACGTATGAAGTCACAATGACGTGGGACGCTCCCGCATTCAGATAGTCCCACGCATTCTCCGGAGTCACCCCTCCTCCAAGACTGAAGTCTCCCGGTTCAGCATGAAGCGCCTCGAGTGCCGCATTTCTGCTCGTCTCATAATATGGCGACCCGGCCGGATTCAGAAGGATGATATGGCCGCCCTTCAGATGGTCCTTGTGATAAAAACGCGCAAAATCCGCCGCTGATTTCTCCGCCACGAAATTCTCGATGGCGCAGTTTCCGTCGTCTCTGAGCGAGCCACCGACAATCTGTTTTACTTTTCCATTATGGATATCGATACAGGGACGAAGTCTCATCGCACTACCTCAGAACAGCCCAGTGATCTTTCCGTTTTCATCAACATCAATATTCTCTGCTGCCGGATGTGTCGGCAGACCAGGCATCGTCATAATGTCGCCGGTCAGCGCCACGATAAAACCTGCACCGGCATTCACCCTGAGGCTGCGGACTGTTACACGGAAATGCTCAGGAGCCCCAAGTTTCTTCGGGTCATCTGAGAATGAATACTGTGTCTTTGCCATACAGACGGGAAGATTTCCAAAGCCCATCCTCTCAATCTGTACTGCCTCCTTTACCGCAGCATCACTCAGCAAAGCGCCGTCTCCTCTGTAAACCGTCCGGACAATCTGATCAATCCGCTCTGCAATCGTTCCTTCAAGCGCATAGGCATACCGGAAATGATTCGGCTCTTCACACAGTCTGACGACTTCCTCCGCAAGCCCCTTACTGCCTTTCCCGCCCTTGGCCCACGCCTCAGACAGAACGACATTCACGCCACGCTTTCTGCATTCTGTTTCAACCAGCTCCCACTCTTTTTGTGTATCTGTTGGAAATGCATTCAGCGCGACCACGCAGGGCAGCCCAAAGACATCCCGGATATTGCTGACATGCCGGAGCAGATTCGGAAGCCCTTCCTTCAGTGCCTGGAGATCTTCCTCGCCAAGCTGGTCCTTTGCCTTCCCTCCATGCATCTTGAGCGCACGTATCGTCGCCACCACGACTACGGCATCAGGATGTATCCCGGCTTTTCTGCACTTGATGTCCAGAAACTTCTCAGCCCCCAGGTCTGCGCCAAAGCCAGCTTCCGTAACGGTGTAATCCGCCAGTTTCATGCCCATCTTTGTCGCGATCACAGAATTACAGCCATGTGCAATGTTTGCAAACGGGCCGCCATGGATAATCACAGGTGTATGTTCCAGTGTCTGAACCAGATTGGGGCGGATTGCGTCCTTTAAAAGCGCCGCCATCGCGCCTTCCGCATGCAGATCGCCCGCCGTCACAGGTTTCTGTTCCGAAAGTTTCCCATAGGTATATCCGATAATCAGTTTTGAAAGTCTTTTTTTCAGATCCGAAAGATCAGAGGAAAGACACAGGACCGCCATCACCTCCGATGCAACCGTGATATCGTATCCATCCTCTCTGGGCACTCCATTGGCTTTTCCGCCCAATCCGTCAACAATAAACCGCAGCTGACGGTCGTTCATGTCCACACATCTTTTCCAGGTAATCTTTCTCGGATCTATGTTCAGCGGATTGCCATGATAGATTGAGTTATCAATCATGGCCGCGAGCAGATTGTTTGCTGCGCCGATCGCATGGAAATCTCCCGTGAAATGAAGGTTGATATCCTCCATCGGAACAACCTGCGCGTATCCGCCGCCTGCTGCACCGCCCTTGAGCCCAAATACCGGTCCCAGCGATGGTTCCCTGAGAACTGCACAGGCCTTCTTTCCGATCACGGAAAGCCCATCTGCCAGGCCAACAGAGGTCGTCGTTTTTCCCTCACCAGCCGGTGTCGGTGTGATGGCTGTCACGAGGATCAGCTTTCCATCCGGCTTGTCTTTCTGATCTTTCAGAAGCCGGTTGTCGATCTTCGCCTTATACGCTCCATATAAATCCAGATATTTTTCATCTATGCCAAGTTTCTCTGCAATCTCCCTGATCGGCCTGATCTCAGCAGCCTGAGCAATCTCGATATCCGTTCTGACCGTCATGTCCTACCTCCCTCATCCTCCATTGCTGCCGTTCTTCTGTTTTTCTCAGAGAAGATCCAGCTTTTCCCTCCAGACTGAAACCACTGCATCCGACGGCATCCGCAGATCCCCTCTCGGAGACAGTGCAACGGACCCGACCTTCGGCCCGTCCGGAATGCAGGACCGCTTGTACTGCTGCGAGAAAAATCTCCAGTAGAATGTCTTCTCCCACTTCAGGATTACATCATCCTCATAGATTCCCCTGAACGCAAGCTTCGCCAGTCTGTAGATTTTCAGCGGATCAAATCCAAACCGCAGGACATAGTACAGGAAAAAGTCATGCAGCTCATATGGCCCCACCAGATCCTCTGTGATTTGCGCGATCACACCATCTTTAGGCGGAAGCAGCTCAGGGCTCACAGGCGTGTCAAGCACATCCAGGAGTGTTTCTCTCAGCCGGTTATCTCCGCAGGTATCTGCAACATAATGTACAAGATGTCTGACCAGCGTCTTCGGAACCGAACAGTTGACAGCGTACATGGACATATGATCGCCATTGTAGGTTGCCCATCCCAAAGCCAGCTCAGACATATCCCCTGTTCCGATCACCATCCCGCCATACTGATTGGCAAGGTCCATCAGAATCTGTGTCCGCTCTCTTGCCTGCCCGTTTTCGTATGTTACATCCGTCACTGACGGATCATGTCCGATATCCCGAAAATGAATCTGGACTGCTTCTTTAATATTGATCTCTTTCAATGTACAGCCAAGGATCTTCGACATCTCAACAGCATTGTGATAAGTCCTGTCAGTCGTTCCGAATGCCGGCATCGTGACAGCAATAATCCCGCTGTGATCCATCGAAAGCAGGTCGAAAGCACGTGCAGTTACGAGCAGAGCCAGTGTCGAATCAAGTCCTCCTGATATTCCGATCACAGCCGCCCTGCTGTGCACATGTTCTATCCTTTTCTTCAGTCCCAATGCCTGGATCGTCAGGATCTCCTCACATCTGCGTTCCCTGTCAGCCTGCACGTCCGGAACAAATGGCCTCCTGTCATATGTTCTTGTCAGAACTGTCTTTTCCATCCTCAGAGTAAACGGAACGATCCTGTATGCCGCAGATGGCTCCGAAGGGTATGTCGTCATCCTCCTGCGCTCTGCCAGAAGCCTGTCAATATCAAGTTCTGCATATGTAATCCCGCACGTAAACCTGCCGGAGTTTGCAAGCATTGTTCCATTTTCACAGATCATCCTCTGCCCGCCAAAAACGAGATCCTGTGAGGATTCTCCCTCTCCCGCGCTGGCATAGATATAACCTGTGATCAGCCTGGCGGAGGTCATCGAAACCAGCTGTTCTCTGTAAACGTTCTTACCTGTCACCTCAACCGATGCTGATAAATTCACAATCAGGTTTGCACCTGCCATCGCAGCTCTGGTGCATGGCGGATCAGGCGTCCACAAATCCTCACAGAGTTCTGCGCCGACCACCAGATCCGCAAGGCCTCCGGGTGTCTCTGCTTCCGCGTCCTGTGATTCTTCATCCTCCGGAATACACCGAAACAGCAGGTTCATTCCGAATGGGACTGTCTGCCCGAAAAATGATATTTCCGTGACAGTCTCAATGCCAGGGTGAAACCATCTGGCCTAGTAGTATTCATTGTAGTTGGGGAGCGACCGCTTCGGAACAAATCCCAGAATCTTTCCTCTCTGAAGAACAGCTGCAGTATTATACAGCTTTCCGCAAATCTCGATGGGCAGCCCGACAAAAATCAATGACTCCAGGTCTGCTGTCCTGTGTGCAACATCAAGAAGTGCCCTGCCAGCTTTCCGGATCAATGATGCCTGCAGAAACAGATCCCCACATGTGTAGGCAGTCAGAACCAGTTCTGGAAAAACGATAATCTTCGTCCCTTCTTCAGCTGCCTCTCTGGAAAGCCGTATGACCTCTTCCGCATTATAGGAAACATCCGCAACGCGGATCTTTGGTGTAACAGCAGCTGTCTTGATAAATCCATCCCACATGAATGATCCCCTCTTCCGGTTTCCTCATCATCCAGATACCGGCTCATCAGTCAGGGTCTTGTCAGCCCTTTCGTCTTTCTACAATTTTCCTGAGTTCATCGGCGTCAAACCGATAGGTTTTCCCACAGAAATTGCATGCAATGTCGATCGGCTTGTCATCTGCAGCCAGACTCTCAAGATCACTCAGCTGCAGCGTCGACAGAACATGCTTGACACGGTCCTTCGAACAATCACATGAGAATGATACTGGCATCTTCTCTTCGATCTTTACATGAAGCTCTCCCAGCACCTGGCTGAGAATCATCTCCGGTGTAAGGCCATCGGAGAGCATGGATGTGACCGATGGCATTGACCTGAGTGCTGTCTCAAGCTGATCTATGACTTGTCCGTCCGCCTGGGGCATCACCTGTATGATAAAACCGCCAGACTGCCTGACACTAAGGTCCGTATCAACCAGAACTCCAAGCCCGACAGAGCTCGGTACCTGCTCTGATTCTGCAAAATAATAGGTCAGGTCTTCCGCAATTTCACCGCTTGGCATCTGGATGGTTCCGACATACGGCTCTCTCAATCCCAGGTCCCGGATGACAGTCAGCGTCCCTGTCCCAACGGCTCCGGCAACATCCAGATGACCGTTGTCCTTCAGCGGAAGATCGATTCCCGGGTGGTTCGCATATCCTTTCACATGACCCTTCGAATCGGCCGTCGCTGTGAGTGCGCCGATCGGCCCGTCTCCCTTTACCTGAATTGTCAGAACACCCTTGTCTTCCTTCATCATACTGCCCATCATGACCGCTCCGGTGAGCAGCCGTCCAAGCGCTGCCGTACAGACAGGCGTCATCCTGTGCGCCTGCCGTGCGTATTCCGCTGTCTCTTTTGTCGTTGCGGCAAATGCTCGGATTGACTCATCCGCTGCAACCGCCCGCACCATGTAATCCATCAGTTATCTGTCCTCCTGGACGCGCACGAGGCGGTCCCTTCTACCAGACATATCTGCCTGAATGTTTTCTGCCGGAATGTTCATTTCCGGAATATTCTTTCCCGAATCAAACCCTGAATTCCCGGTTCCGTCTGTTCTCCCTGCAATCATCCACATTCAGAATATCCGGAGCCCCTGCACAATCAGGCCTCCGGCAACCCCCAGAATATAGAGAAGGATCGTCAGCTGGATATTCTGCCTGGTATGACGGTTTGTCCGGAACAGCACAAGCAGTCCGACGCCCGCTCCGACCATCAGCCCTGAGACCATCGCTCCGGCACTCATGATTCCCTCCAGATACAGCTGCGTGAGAGCAATTGATGCCGCGCAGTTCGGTATCAGACCAATCAGACCGGCAAGCACTTCTCCGATTACAGGCTGGTTCAGAACCAGGTTCGACAAATTCTCTGTTCCTACGATTGTAAGAAGAATATTCAGCGCAATGGAAATCAGCAGAATGAAGAATGTGATGCTTACAGTATGCTTGAGCGCTGATCTGACGATTCCCTTCTCACAGTGACAATGTTCCTGTGTACAGATTCCGTGAATGCCAACCCCGATTCTTCTCTCATTCAGTTTTCTGAACAGAAAATCCACCAAAAATCCTGCGATCACTCCATAGAGTGCTTTCACAATCAGAACCTTTGTGATAAAACCGATTCCGGCTCGTTCAGACAGCAGGATCGGAAGCATCTCATCCGATGTTGACAGAAACACTGCAATCAGGGTTCCCGCGGTTATGACTTTGCCCGCATACAGACTGGCTGCGGCTGCGGAGAAACCGCACTGGGGAATCACTCCCAGAACGCCTCCCACAAGCGGTCCCAGACGCCCAGCCTTTCTGATTGCTATTTTTGTATGATCCGATGTCCGATGTTCGACCCACTCCATTACCAGGTAGGTGATAAACAAGAACGGAATCAGTTTCAGCGTGTCCAGTGTTCCGTCCCAAATTGCGTCAAGTATTTTCATGTACAACTGTCTTACTCCTCAACCGGGATTGTTATATGAAATCCCCGGCTTTACTCAGCTCAGCGGATACCGGGCTGTCAGCGTTTCCACAAGTTTCCTGCATGCTTCCGACTGTGCATCTCCTTCCAGAATTGTCTTTGCGATCACATCTGCTACAACATCAAAGTCCGCCTCCTTCAGCCCCCTTGTTGTCGCTGCAGGCGTTCCGAGGCGAAGTCCGGATGTGATAAACGGGGACTGCGGATCATTCGGGATGGTGTTCTTGTTGGCAGTAATTCCGACTGCATCCAGCGCAGTCTCCACTTCCTTTCCTGTCTTCCCTGTATTTGTCAAATCCACAAGCATCAGGTGGTTATCCGTTCCCCCGGAAACAAGGCGGATTCCTCTTTTTGTCAGTCCGTCTGCAAGGGCTTTTGCATTCTTCACCACCTGGCTGCAATAAACTTTAAATTCCGGCTGAAGCGCCTCTTTGAAGCAGACAGCCTTGGCTGCAATCACATGCTCCAGAGGGCCTCCCTGGATACCTGGAAAAACGGCCTTGTTAAGCTTGTGCTCCTTCGCAAACTCCTCACTGGACAGAATCAGCCCGCCGCGCGGACCGCGAAGCGTCTTGTGTGTTGTCGTTGTCACGACATCCGCATACGGGAACGGACTTGGATGAAGTCCTGTTGCAACCAGTCCAGCTATATGGGCAATGTCGACCATAAGATAGGCGCCGACACGATGCGCAATCTCCGCAAACCGCTGAAAATCAATGATCCTCGGATATGCACTTGCCCCCGCAATAATCAGCTTCGGTTTCGACTCCTCCGCGATCCGCTCAACTTCATCATAATCAATATATCCATCTGCGTTGACTCCATAGGGGACAACATGAAAATAAGCACCGGAAAAATTGGCCGGGCTTCCATGCGTCAGATGTCCTCCTTCTGATAAATTCATGCCCATCAGCGTATCGCCCGGCTTCAGAAGGGCAAACTCCACCGCCATGTTTGCCTGTGCGCCGGAGTGAGGCTGGACATTGGCATACGTGCAGCCAAACAGCTGCTTTGCTCTTTCCCTGGCAATGTTCTCGATGACATCCACACACTCACAGCCACCGTAGAACCGGTGCCCCGGATACCCTTCCGCGTACTTGTTGGTGAGCGGGCTCCCCATCGCTGCCATTACCGCATGGGATACCCAGTTTTCTGAAGCAATCAGTTCAATATGGCTGTTCTGTCTGGCAATCTCGGATTCAATTTCTGAAGCAACTTCCGGATCTTCTCGTCTTACTTCATCAAGCGAATACATGGCATTCTCTCCTTTTTATACAGGCTGAACCCAACATCTTGTGCATTTCTACAAATATAAGCAGAATTTATCCGAAAAGTCAACGAAGGATGTACTCTGTCAGGACGGATGCCAGGTTTGCGCAGATATGCAGGAGAATCGGTGCCTCCAGACCTCCCTCCATGTACAGGAAAACCTGCAGAACCAGTCCCATCGGAAACGCATAGAGCATCTGAATCGGGTTCCCATGAAGAACCGAAAACAACGCAGAAGTTAAGACGGCCGCCCTCCATCCTGAGATTTTCCTTCTAATGGTACCGAAAACCAGTCCTCTGAACAGCAGCTCCTCGCATACAGGTGTCAGCATACAAAAAACGATCAGCTGCTGCCAGAGCGGTGCAGAATAATAAGCCCGCTGCACGTCGTTTGTAAAATACTCTGAAAGATGAATCTTTGCTGTCAGCCATCCATAGAGCAAGGATAAACCCGCCCCGGCGATCCCCGCTGCCAGAAGCCAAGGACCTCTGTTCCGGAGCCCGCTCTTCTCTTTAGAATGAATTGACAGCTCCACCTCTTCAGCATCAAGAGGTAAGCAGGAATCAGCAACGCCGACGCAGCACCGGATGCGGCTGTATCCACATCTGGAAGGGTTCCTGTTTTTTCTGCTGCAGCCTGGAATACAGCCGTCATGATGCCCGACACAAACAGCCACAGAAGTACCGGCAAAAACGCACTTCGGTAATTTTTGTCCATATTCCCTGTTATTTTCGTTTCCTCTCTCTATTGATTTTTGTCTTCCAGATCACCAGAAGACATACTGTGCCGCAAGCAGACAACAGCGGGAAAGCAAAAATCATTGGTCTGCCTGCCCAGCGACGCTCCTCTCTGCGGTCATCCAGATAGCGTTCCTCATGAGCGATCCGGACCTTGTCCCTATTCAGTGCGCCTTCTTCCGCCTGAAATTGCCTGCGTCGATCCCACTCGTTGGAAATCGGCTCTTCTTCGGTCTCACTTCCCATTCTTCGTTCAGCCAGCTCCCTCGCACTTTCTCCGGGAACTTGTTTCTCAGGAATCTTTCCTTCCCTTTTAATGAAAACAGGATATTCTTCAGACCAGCCCTCATTGCCTGCCTCATCTACTGCAAAAATCTGGAGACGCTGCCAGAGCTGGCTCATGCCCAGTGTGACCTTGAGGCTGCCTCCATTCTCCCGAAGCTGCCTGGCTGAGTATGTCATCAAGGGTTCCGTGTTCAGGTATACAACTGCACGCTTGAGCGCCAGATTATCACGCACGTGCACTCCAATCGTCATCTCATCCGCCCTGTATACGCCGAACTTTTCGATTCCGCTTACAAGGAACCGGGGCGGTTCGGTGTCCACGGCAAATCGAACCTGCAGATTCTGCATCTGGCTGTCTGCACGGTTTCCTGCCTGATCCGAGGTCATCAGTATGACATCATAAAGACCGCTTTCCTGAAAATAGTCTGCTGCAACTACATGACGATATTGCCGTATTCCGGTATTCCCGGATGCGTTCGAACGCATCTCTCGTCTTGCCCCTGCCTTCGTCCTCTTTCCATTCTTCATCACAAGAACCATCGCATCCTTGACATCACTGATATTGGATTCCAGGAATACCACGTCAAATGGTTCTTTGTGATAATAGGTCTGCAGTTTTCTCTGGCTTTCGGGCGCAAGTCCATATACGGAGCCATTCCGATTGATACAGAACACCAGCTCCTTCTTCCGTACGTTTCCCGCGATATCCCGGGCAGAAACAGTCATATGATACCATGCATCCGCTTCTTTCGTATGATCGAAGTCTGCAAACTGTATTTCCACCCCCTCTTCTGATTCTCTCCTGCCGCTTTCTGACGGGGCCTTTCCGCCTGACAGCGATGAGAACTGAATGGAAGCTGATCCCCTCTGGTACCAGCGATCCCGGATGGAACAGACAATCCGCACGATTCCGGAATAAGCGTCTCCATCTGAAACACCATCGACCTCAATCAGAGGGTCTTCATGGTCAACAACGATCGGGGGGCTGCAGACGACTGCGGCATTGCCTATAAGATCCTGTGATTCCACCTCAATCTGCCAGATTCCTTCCTCCTGGAGGCTGAGCGTTGTCGAAGTATCCGGGAGTCCTTCAATCCAGCTGCCTGGATCTTGCAGGATTCTCTGCACCTGACTGCCCTTCCTGACCCGGTATCTGACGCTCCTCATCCCGCTTCTGTCGTCTGGCTGAGGGATCACTTCGACTCGGCAGACTGACGGTGTAAACGCAATCCCATCAGTCATGCGCGTATCAGTAATGATCAGTCTTGCGGGTGGCACCTGCCCGTCCGTCGTCACGGAAATCTCAACCGGAAGAGATCTGGCGAGAAGCTCTCCCTTTCGGTTTGTCTTCGTCAGTCTGAACTGTAGGGTACCATCCTCATTGATTTCATCAATCTTATATCCTCTGTTATAATGGATATTTTTCCTGATTCTGACCTCCAGTCCCCTTCCTTTCCTGATGATCAGCCTCCCTTCTCTCCTGACAATGCTCTCTCCTTCGATTTCAAAATGTATCCCTTCCCTTACCATCTCATGCATGATTCTGACAGAACCACGCCTGTACAGCGGACTCTTTTCATCCTCACAAAACTCATAGTTTTCTGTCGGGTTGCCAGTCAGACAGAGGCCGTCCCTTCGTTTCATGACAAGTGCCCCCTCATACACTGCATCCTTTCCATCCTCGTACATCGGACTGTCACTCTGAAGCACCGATTGATCAACCGTGATCTCCGGCGCTTCAAAATTCTCTGGGATGACAGCGAATCCCTTCTCATCCGTCAAAAAGCCGGACACCGCTGCCCGTAAAATTCTGTCCGGTGGAACAGTGCCCCCTTCCCCGTCCTTCATACCGGCGTTCATTTCAAGCTCGGATGCTGCGTCAGGCCAGATGTAGGCCATCTGTGCCGGCTTTCCATACACCTTCTTTCCATCCGGAATTGTGACGGAAAGCACTTTTTTCTTCACTTCAACAACCAGATCCGGTTTTGTAAAACCGTCTGCAATATGGATTCGGCCTGCCGTTTCCGGATCCTCTGAAGAAATTCTGAAATCATATAGGACGTTTCGCAGCCCTGCATCCGGGCTCTCAAGACGGGCGTTACATGTCACCGATACCTTCGGCGGTGCCAGCTTTCCCTCCGCATTGTCAGACGGTTCTTCAAAATCTGTGTCAGTCTCAGAACATCTCCTCCTTATATCCCAGCTGAATGCAATGCGAATCTGGTCCGTTCCATCATAAACCCGCCCCTCTTCCGGCACCTCCGGATGGATATCTGACAGAACAATCTCCCAGACCGGTTCCTCCGCTTCCTGTTTCTGAGGAACTTCTGTCTCTCCGCCATCAACTTCCTGCGGGTCGTCTGTCTCCGGTTCCGTCTGCTCCTCTTCCTGTTCATCCGCTTCTCCAGACTTTCCACCCCTGTCTCCGTTCTGCTTTTCTGTCTCTATCCGCCTTGATTCACCTGCATGCGCACTGAATGCCATCTGACGCGCCTGCGTCAGTACAAGGGCCAGCACAAAGATCAGGAATGTCCGTGCTGCCCTGCAAGGGAAACCACCGGAACAATAAAAGCCTGCTTTATGATTCATCTATCCTACCAGACACCCTCCCTTTCCCACCTGTTCCTGCTCCTAGAGGCTGCTGCCTCCATCCCCCATTTCTTTCCTCCTCAAAAGCGAGTCTGTCAGGCAGCTCTCAAACCTCCGTCTCCCATCCCTCAAGTCTCAGAAGTGCTGTCTGTTCTGCTTCCCTGATCTGATCGTAAATTTTACGGACGGCTTCTTTTCTGTCTGAGTCCTCTGAATCACCTGTGCCGGGACTCAGCTGGTCTGCCCGTCTGATACGGTCCCGAATTTCTTCGCGGATCTGGCCGGTCTCAATACCAGCTTTCCGCAAATCTGCAATCCGAAAGGCGATCTTCCAGATGGTGTCACGGATTCTATGCAGGTGAAGCAGGGAATTCTGATCCTGGCCGAGAAACTCCTTTCCTTCTTTCAAGCCCTCCCACCAGTCCAGAATACGAACTGTCGCCCGTTCCTGCCCGGCTCCGTCCATCTCCTCTACAGACAGCATTTTCAGACAATACCGGGCTTCCTTCAGCCATCCTTCCTCTTCCGATGTCCTTCTTTCAGCTGATTTTTCCCTGCTTCGCTCATTCATCATCTCCTCCCCCGCTTCCATCGCCTTTGCAAACCATCCTCCTGCAATACGGCTTGCGTCTGTCCCGCTGTATTCATACAGATACATCCTTCCGATCTCGGCTGCTGTTTTTCCATACGCTTCAAGGTTCATTCTCAGACTATCCTCATTCGTATCCTGACTGCCAAGCGGAACCGTATGAAGAATCTCCCGGAGAAACAACTCCTCACTCTCCGAGAACACACCATCTCTCCCCGCATCCTGAAGATACTGAAGATAAACTTCCGGGTTCCCCGGCTCCATGAATGCCGCTTTCCTGTAAATATCCTGGCTTTCTCCCTTTGTTGAAACCTTCGCTTCCTCCAGCAGTTTCGTAACACTCCACCCTTCATCTTTGGAAATATTCAAAGTATCCGGAAAGACGGTCACACACAATGCGGCAGCCGGAAGCATAAATGCAAGTGCGGATAGAAGCTGTTTCTTTGTTTTTTCCCTCCCATAACATCGTCTGACAGCCACAAGCGCAGACCTTAGCTGTCCCGCACTTTGAAAACGGCCTTCCGGCTGTTCCCGAAGACACTTCAGAATCACCTCTGAAAATGCTTCTCCGCAGCCCGGTACCCTGCTTCCCGACAGGTTTTTCCTGTACATCTTTCCGGATACCAGCCTGTAGATGGTTGCCCCCACACCATAGATATCCGTCCGGGCATCTTTTGCAGCGTTCTTCTCGTACTGTTCCGGCGCCGCATACCCGATTGTTCCCGCATTTGCCATCGGCAAAGGCCTCGAGAAGGCCGCACCGAAATCAATCAGCCTTACAGTCCCGTCTCTGGCACGGATCAGATTTCCCGGCTTAATATCCAGATGGAAAACCGGCGGCTCCTGCTTCTGAAGATAGCAGAGTACCTCGGACAGCTGGATCGCCGTTTCAAGTGTCTGAAGCTCAGGAAGTGTTCTGTCGCCTTCCAGATAACTGTCAAAACGGATTCCACGGATATACTCCATAATCATCCAGCAGCTCTCTCCTTCATCCAGAACATCATAAATCTGCGGCAAATGCGGATTTCTCAGTTTTTTCATCATCCACAGTTCACGGAAGCAGCCTCCGCTTTCTTCCGAAAGCTTCTTGGCCGCACAGAACCGGTCCGTCCTGCTGTCAACTGCCAGATAGACTTCTCCGAAACCACCTTCTCCCAGTTTTCTGAGCAGCCTGTAGCGTCCTGATAGAGTCGTCATTTGCTCCCTCATTCGGCTCCTCCTTCTTCTGCCCTTCTGTCAGGTCCGCGCATCAGATGTCTGTGGGGGCATCGATCCGGACACTGTGCTGTTTCTTCCCATAGGCGCAAAAAGGAGAGACTCCTTGCGAAGTCTCTCCATCCATGAACACAGTATAAAATAGATTGCTTCTCCACGCAATCCCGAATTTCAGAAATTTTTCAGAACCAGAATTCTTCAGAGTATGATGATCACATCTTATCCGGTGCAGAAAATCCCAGCAGATCAATACCCTGTTCCAGTACTTTTCTGGTCAGTTCCAGCTCAGCAATATAGCTCTTTCGCTGTTCCTCATTCTCTTCTGCCAGAATCCGTGTCTCATGATAAAAGCGGTTAAACTCATTTGAAAGCTGGTACAGATACCCGCAGATTCTATGCGGAGCCAGCTGTGCACCGGCTTCCTCCACTGCCGGCGCGAATCCTGTCAGCGCCAGGCAGAGCGCCTTTTCCGCTTCCCCTGCTGCCGGAAGTATCCTGCACCGGCTGATTGCTTCCGCCGGCAGCTTCATTTCCGCCAGGTATCTTCTCAGAATCGACTTGATCCGCACAATGGTATACAGGATATATGGCCCGGTATTCCCCTCAAACGAAGTAAACTTATCGACATCAAAGACATAATCCTTGGACGCCTGATTGGATAAATCCCCGTACTTGATGGCAGACAAAGCGACGATCTGAGCTGTCTTCCGTGCCTCATCCGGTTCGGTCTCATGGTTCTCCATGATTTTCCTGTACATTTCCTCATTGATGTCCCGGATCAGAAGCTCCAGGCGCATGACACCTCCCTGGCGGGTCTTGAACGGCTTCCCGTCTTTCCCATTCATCGTCCCGAACCCCAGGAATTCGAGTTTTGTGTCATCCTTCACCAGCTTCGTCTTTCGGGCACACCGGAAGACCTGTGTGAAATAAAGCTCCTGACGCTTATCGACAACATAGATGATTTCGTCCGGATCCCACTTCTCTCTGCGCATGACAATCGTCGCCAGGTCCGTTGTGTTATACAAAGACGCACCATCCGACTTCAGGATCATGCATGGCGGTATTTTCTTGGTGTCCCCTTCCTCTGCGACATCGACGACCAGCGCTCCCTGGTCTACATGTGCATATCCGTTTCTTTTAAGATAATCCACCATCCCCGGAATGTACGGCTGCGCGTCCGATTCCTTTTTCCAAAGGTCAAACGTGACATCCAGGCTGTCATAATTGCGTTTCAAATCCTTCACGGAAACATTCAGGATATGCTGCCAGAGGGCATAGTAACCTCTCTGTTTCTGCTGCAGACGATATGTGGCATCAAGGGCTTCCGCCTTGTAGGCTTCATCTTCCTTCGACTTTCTTGTCGCCTCCGGATAGATCTCCTCCAGTTCACTGATCGTAAATGGAGCCTCCTTCGGGTATTCTCCTGTGAAGGTTTCATCAAAATACGGAAGCTCCGGGTGTCTGTGCCGCACCTCTGTGATGATCAGCCCCATCTGCAGGCCCCAGTCCCCCAGATGGACATCACCCAGAACATTGTTGCCAAGATAACGGAGTGTCCGCTTGATGCTTTCCCCGATAACTGCCGAACGCAGATGGCCGACATGAAGCGGTTTGGCAACATTCGCTCCACCATAGTCAATGATAATCATGGCGGGGTTCTCTGCCCTGCGCACACCGAAATAATCGTCCTGCTCCATCTCCTGCAGATAACTGCTCAGGAAGGAAGGCGATAGGCTCAGATTGATAAAACCAGGCCGAACAGCCTCTGCTTTCGAAAATGCATCCATCCCGTCAATGATATCGACAACTGCCTCCGCAATCTGGAGTGGAGGTCTGTGATAGAGCTTTGCACCAGCCATAGCTCCATTGCATTGATACTCGCACAAATCCGGGCGATTGGACACCGTTACCTTTCCAAGGCTTCTGTCATATCCTGCAATTTCAAAGGCTTCCGCCACATAGCTGCTGATCAGATCCAGTATATGTTCCATGTCAATTCTCCCTCTTGTGATGATAACTGCCTGTACTGTCTCCCGTCAGATCCTCATGCAGCCAGTCCAGATATCTCTGGATGGTCTCCTCATGTCCCTGACCGGATGGCTGGTAAAACCGGGTATCTCCCAGCTCCTCTGGAAGATACCGCTGCTTAGAAAAATGTTTTGGGAAATCATGAGCATACTCGTACCCGATTCCCCGATTCAGCCTGGCAGACCCGCCATAATGGGCATCCTGCAGATATGATGGAATGGTAATCTTTGTTTCAGCCGCTGCCTTCTCAGCTTTGAAGATTGCTTCCGTGGCGGAATTGCTTTTCGGTGCAGTCGCCACATAGATCGCCGCCTCCGCAAGGATCAGCTGAGATTCCGGCATACCGATCCGCTCAACGGCCTGTGCGGCAGAAGCC
>USJM01000003.1 GCA_900555005.1 uncultured Lachnospiraceae bacterium
CTCGACCTCGACGGCCTGTTCAACTCCATGATCGAGGCTTACAAGGCAACGAACGAGTAATAACGGTACATAAAAGGGGTGCAGTACATAAAAAGTACATAAGTCCTGCAGCCCTCCAGGTACAATAATAAGAGATCAATATGTACAACATTCAGTAAATGCCAGAAGAGCTGAATGCAGTGTGTACGGGAATGTTTCCATTTTTCAATGTTGGAAACATTCCCGTTTTTTGTTTTCAGAAATCTTTGAAAAAGCAGAAACCAAGCAGGAAATGTCAATACCGATTGTTCGTAACTGTCAACCAGTACCTTCACGTCACGATGACGAGAAGCGAAAACGGGAAATAGAACCTCGCGCCACGATGACGAGAAGCGAAACCAGAAATCACAGCCTCACGTCACGATGACGAGAGGTGACCCGGAATTCATCACTTCGCGTCGCGGTGACTAGAAGCGAAACCAGAACCCATCGCCTCACGTCACGATGACGAGAGGTGAAAACGGAAACCACAGCTTCACGTCACAGTGACCAGAAGCAGGAAGAAGGAACTTCACATCACAATGACGCGAAGTTCAGGAAAGGGGAGATGCATATGAGCAGCGCAACAGGCATCCAGAAGTCTCTGACCTATCAGGATGTATTCGGGAAAAGGAAAAGCTCCGACGATGTGCAGAATCTCAGTCTGGAGAGCCTTCATGAATTCCCGGGACATCCATTTCAGGTGAGGGACGATGCGGCGATGGAGGAACTGATGCAGAGCATTCATGACAAGGGTGTTCTGAATCCGATCGTTGTCCGGCCGAAGGGCGATGGAGAGTTTGAAATCCTGTCAGGTCACCGCAGGACGCACGCCTGCCGCAGGCTGGGGCTCTTAACAATCCCAGCGTCGGTACGCGAACTGTCCGATGAGGATGCGGTTGATCTGATGGTCTATTCCAATCTGCACCGGGAGCAGATTCTTCCGAGCGAGAAGGCCCGGGCTTATCAGATGCAGCTCGATATCCTGCGGCATCAGGGCAGAAAGGGTGAGGCCACACCGGAAGCAATCGGAAAGAAATACGGCGAAAGTGCCAGCAAGGTTCTCCGCTATGCGAGGCTGACGCATTTAAGCAACGACCTGCTTCGGATTCAACCGGGATATCTATCTGACTGCGGATGAGACAGCGGAGCTGTATTCCATCAGCAGATCAGAGGCGTACCGGCTTGCAGAAGAGGCAGGCGCGGTGAAACGAACCGGGAGGAGAGTATGGATCAACCGGAATTCATTTGATAGATTCCTGGAGAATTTCAGGCTCTGAGGAAGCAATCGAGGAGATGAGACAATGGAAAGACGATATTACAGCAATGAATTGTAGCCGCTTGACCCCGATGCGCTGGCTGGTTCAAGGACGCGGGGACGAGATGAGCCGCGGTCTGAAGATGTTCATGTGATACCGGACAGGGATGATTCACGTCGCAGTGCAGGAGAGCTGCCAGAACCGGGTGTGCGTCCGGTTCAGGTTGATCTCCGTGAACCCGGAGACGATGACAAGAGAAATGAGGAACCGGATTTGCGGAGACCGTCCAGAGAGCGACGCCTGATGGAGAAGAAGAAGTTCATCCGCTATTCCGAAGGCGCCGCCCTGTATTCCATGAACAGGAGAACATTTGCCAGGATGGCAGTGGAGGCGCATGCTGTCTATAAGATTGACAGGCTCTGCCTGGTGAACACAGAGGTGTTTGAAGAGTATCTGGAAACCTTCAGGGTATAACGCTGGATACGATGAGTGAAAGATCCAGTCGCTGAGTTCAGGAATATAACATGGAATCATGAATCTGACAGGAGGGAGGAAAGCCCGATGACAAAGAGAATCAGGAAAGATCCGCGCGGACGCATGCTCCGAAGCGGGGAGAGTTACCGGAAGGACAAAGAGCTGTATATCTTCCAGTACCGCGATCCGACGGGAAGAAACCATACAGTCTACGCAAAGGACATTGCAGCATTGCGACAGAAGGAAGATGCACTGGCAAAGGACCGGTCAGAGGGAATCCGTGACTACGTCGCCGGCGAGACGTCACTAAACTATGCTTTCGACCGGTATATGGCGCTGAAGTATGATCTGAAACCGTCGACGAAAGCTAACTACGAATATACGTATGATCATTTCATCCGGAAATCATTCGGCAGAAGGATTCTGAAAGATATCTGCTATTCGGATGTCAGGCGGTTTTACAATGAGCTGATCGTGGACCAGGGCGTTAAGCCCATCACGGTTGAGAACATCCACACTCTGCTGAACCCGGTATTCGCCATGGCGGTCCGCGACGGGATCATACGGACAAATCCGGCAGACGGCCTGATGAAAGAACTGAAGCGCAGCAGCCTGTGGGAGAAAGGGGAGCGCCACCCGCTGACCGTAGAGCAGGCTTCGGCATTTCTGAATTATGTGGAGAACAGTCCGGTTTACAACCACTGGCTGACTCTGTTTGTGGTTTTCTTCGGAACAGGGATGTGTGTTTCAGAGGTCTGCGGTCTCCGGTGGGAGGATATCGACCTGAAGAAGCGGGAGATCAGTGTCAACCACACACTGGTCTACCGCAAGTATCCCGGCTCAAATGAATTCGCGCTGCATGTGAGCACGCCCAAGAGCGACAGCGGAAACCGGATCATTCCGATGGTGGACGACGTTGCGGAAGCATTTGCGGCGGAGTATGAACACCAGCAGAGAACAGGATTTCACACAGCAGAGGTAGACGGAATTCGAGGCTTCATTTTCTGCAACCGCTATGGCAGTCCGTACCAGCAGTCCCTGATCAACAAGGCAATCCACAGGATCACCAACGACTATAACGCGGAGGAGAAACTGAATGCCGCCTCGGAGAAGCGGGACCCATTCCTGCTCCCGGAGTTCTCCTGCCATCACATGCGTCATACCTTCGCCACCCGCCTTTGTGAAAATGAAACCAACATGAAGGCGATTCAGGAGATCATGGGACATGCGGACATCAAGACGACCATGGATGTGTATGCGGAAGCGACTTCAGAGGCAAAGCACGAGGCGATGGAGAATCTGCAGGAGGGGTGGAAGATCTTCTGAAGATGAGCTGGAACGAAATCTCAGGTTGAGTGGCGTGACGCAGTAAATTTTGCATCTTACTTTTCGCGGTGTTAAAAAAATTCTTCCATTTTTCGTTCATGAGGTATTATAACAATGTATATGAATAGCAGAGAAAAGTATGGCAATTCTATCAAGTGGCCGGCAGGGTATGCTCAGGTGGAAATTGGAAGTTCATGCAGAACAGTGGTAACGTTTGAAACATGAATTTTTCTGTGGGGAATGACGCTGCCATAGTCTTTGACGGTAAATCAAACAGAATTCGTGGGAAAAGGGCTATATGATGCTGCGCGATATTATCGATTAGATGTTGTTACGTGGAGGTATATGAATGAAATTTGGAATGAGAACACCAAGTTTGAAAAAATCAATTAGTGCACGTACTTCAGGAAGAGCAAAACGCTCATTGAAGCGGGCTTTGATTCCGGGATATGGCAAGAAGGGCATGGGTGTTTTACATCCAAAGAAGGCTTTGTACAACAAGATGTATCATAAGACAACATTTAGCCTGAAAGATTTATTCAAGTAATATTCTCGGATTTAGATTAGCTATTATAATTGATATTCAGGCGCGTCGGCCTATGACTGCCCGTATCTGGGATTAGCCGCCGCGCTCAACAGGTGCTTAGTATCATTTCCGCCATATTCTATTGCGTCATATCAATATAGTGATTAAGAACCTTTTCAGTGTCCTTTTGGTCAAGAATGAAATAGTCCATGTCTCTTTCAAATGCAACAGAAAACGCATTTAGCACATTCTTCTCAAGAAATGACACAGTGTCATAGGAATCGAGATACGGAACAAGGGATACATATTGACCCGGCACAACAGTTACGCACCAGTCTTCTGGAACAGTGATATGGTTGCTGTCGGAGATAAAGAACGTATTGCCCAGCCGGTTTCTAAGTCCGATTAGAACCTCATGAACAATCTCCTTTGTCGCTTGAATTTTGACACCGCTCTCTGAAAGATAGTACTGTGTTGCCATTTTGTGGAGCCCATTCATAGATACTATTTCAACCGGCTTGGCCGACTGCAAGGAAGCGCAGAATTTCCACAGGCGATTTCTCATTTTTTTCGGAGCCAAACGGTTTACGAGTTCCTCTGTCGCCATAAGGGACATACATGGAGTCGGGTCAAGAAGAAATATTTTATCCGTAGACTGCAGCGTCGACATGATTTGCATCTGCATCTCTTCCAGGGATCTATTCCGATGGGTGATTTCATCCGATAATGGGAGCATACGTTCATAGGCGTGTTGATACATACGAATGGTCTGCGGACTTGTCTCCAGGTACGCAGCATCCATCTTTGTGTTCATAAATAATACTCCGATACTACTGATAATATAATATGGATAGAGCAATCCCAGTCCGTCCAGAAGATTGCTTGCACCGTAGAAGAAATGTACTACAGACTGTACCGACAATGCCATCGGAATAAGATCATGGAACTTCGGTGAGTTGTGTTTGTCGATATCATCGGTTGTGTTTGAAAAGTGGAACAGAAAATGTATCTGGTGCTTATTGGAGCAGAAAGTATGGCAGTACTTCGTCATGAGGCGTGTTACCTCCAGAGGAAGGAATGCATAGATCGCTGAAGAATCATCCAACTGAGAAGAAATCTGCATGAACTGTACTAGAGCATGGTCAACAGAAGATCGTCCAGTTATCAAATCTAATCCAATCTCTTTTTTTACATCGTCGATAAGATCAGACTTAGCGGCACAATTGGTGTTATGATCTTCCACTTCGAATCTCATAGAAAACTCAGCTTCTGAAATGGAGTTCGGCATTCTCGTACAATTTCATGGTTGATCCATGCAACAGTACCGTAACGTACCTCTTCATACCCCCCCTGAAGCAATTCCGCATCCGAATCCGACATTCCAAGGTTCTGGATAATCTCCTGAAGCTGTGCAGGCGTGGGAAGACGGGAACCATTCATAAACTTATAGAAGGAGCTTCTGTTGATGCTGGTTTTCTTGATTGCGCTGTTCACTGAGACATCGTACTTTGTAATCATGCCTCGCAACAAGGCACTATATTCGTTCTGAGTCATATCTGCAAACCTGTCCTAAATTTTTTATTTCCAAAGCATACTTTATCCGAAAACAAGTGATCGGGCAAGGCAAAACGTACTAATAGAAACACAGGGACACCCAGAAAGGGGAAGTTACGCATTTCCCTCCAGAATGAAGGAGATGAGGAAAATTGGAAGTGGCAAAGAATTCCACAAAAAATAGACACAAATGCCACTAATGTGAAGAAACCGCACGATGATGTATAATTACTTCGATTTTTTATCGAAGAATTAGCTGATATTGTGCGGGATTTGGATGGAGAAAGAATAATTTCCTTAGCTGACTAGCTATGCTAATTCACTGTACGTGCCGGAGGTGACGATGATGGCATATCAGGAGAACGGGTACAACGTGCTGGAGGATACCCAAGCTTATGATAACATACTTGCCAAGAGCCTACTATACGCGGATGTCTTTGTCAACAAGGGGTACTTGGCGAATCTGAACCGATTTGAGGTTGTACAGGCTGATCCTGCAAGTAAGTCTGATGATTTTGTCCGGTTTTACCGTGTTTCCCGTCTTGTCTATGACACTGACGAAAATACGAACGATAAGCTGATTTCTGTCTATTCGGCTCTGTACAACATAGGTTCTTCTATAGTGCTTCTGTTACAGAGCAATCATGAATGCCTTGATTTCTATATCGGCATTCGCTCAGAGGACAATGCTTCGACAGCGGAAGCAATTCTGAAGAAGAGTCTGGATGGCAATTTTCCCGGCAATTCGACTCAGCTGATTCCCAAGTCAGAGGTTACAGAAATCCTGTCCACAATCAATGAGCGTACTCGGTTTGGCAATTCGCTGAATGTTGCTTCAGTCTCCGTCGTTCCGTCTCCACGTGATGACGATAAACAGAAATACGTCCAGGGTATCGAGAAATTCATCGATACAATGAAGGGAGAAAATTATACCGCTCTTTTCATCGCGGATCCGGTGAGCAAGGAGGGCCTGAATCTCAGAAAACATGGCCTGCTTCAGATTCAGACTGCGCTGACACCATTTGCATCAACGCAGCTGTCGTATGGGATCAATGACAGTGTCTCCATCGCAAAAGGAATGAGCAAATCGGTCTCTGACTCTATCAATCACTCGCTGTCTGACACAACAAGCACTTCAGATACACGCAGCGTCTCCCACAGCAGTTCCAGCGGCTTCGGCTTTTTCGGAATGACAAATAGTTATGGACGTTCCACAAGCTACTCAAGCGGGACTTCTTGGGCGAAGGGAGTATCGGAAGGAACAACTAAGACAGAGGGCATAACCGAATCAGACACAAACACAGAGACGAAGGGAAGTTCAAAACAGGTCACGGTTACGAGCGAAAACCGTGATGTGAAGTATACAATTGATCAGATTGACAAGCATCTTAAACGGATTCGCAATTGTGAATCATTCGGCATGTGGGATGTGGCTTGTTATTTTCTGTCAGAGAGTATTCAGACTTCTGTAGTGGCTGCAAGCAGCTTCAAGGCGCTGATGAGCGGTTTTGATTCCGGTATTGAGGATTCGTACGTTAATGTCTGGAGTTCTCAGGACCAGGAACATACACCAGAAGTCTTGGACACCCTTCGCTGGTGCATGAATCCAGAATTTATCATTGCAGAAAATCAGGACTTTTTCCTGACAGATTCACAAAATGTTTCTGCCTGCAGCATGCTTTCCGGAAATGAACTGCCTTATGTATTTGGTTTGCCGCGCAAATCGGTGAAGGGCATTACCGTCATGAACATTGCACCATTCGGGCGCAATGTAATGTACTCTGAGCAGCCGCCGAAGGGAAAGAAGATCCGGTTCGGCCAGGTGTTCCATATGGGTATGGATGAAGGGACGAAGGTCAATCTGGACCTTCAGAGCTTTCGGTCGCATTGCTTCATTACGGGATCTACCGGAACCGGAAAGTCGAACACTACATACAGGATCCTCGATGAGATGATTCTGAATAAAATCCCGTTTCTTGTGATTGAGCCGGCAAAGGGCGAGTACAAACGGTATTACGGAAGCCTTCCGGGCATTAATATCTTCTGCACAAACCCGAAATATTTTACGATGCTCCATATCAATCCATTTCGTTTTCACCCGGATATCCATGTGCTGGAGCATCTGGACCGGCTCATTGGCATTTTCAGTGCCTGCTGGCCGCTTTATGCGGCGATGCCTGCGATTCTGAAAGAGTCTTTTGAGCAGGCATATGTGCGATGCGGATGGGATCTCAATAAGTCCATCTATACGTCAACCGGGAGAGGGCGGTTCCCGACCTTTCAGGATGTGCTTGAAATCCTGCCTGAGGTTATCAACAGTTCTGCTTATTCAGCAGAGTCAAAGGGAAACTGTATTGGCTCCCTGGTTACACGGGTGAAGTCCCTGACGAATGGCATTATTGGCCAGGTGATGTGTTCTCCTGACGATATCGATGACAGTGTTCTGTTTGATGAGAACACAATAGTGGATCTAAGCCGGGTGTCTTCACTTGAGACAAAGTCGTTGTTCATGGGCATTCTGATCATGAAGCTGAATGAATATCGCATGTGCAGCAGTGAGGAAAACCAGCCCCTGCGCCATGTTACAGTCCTGGAGGAAGCCCACAACATTCTGAAACGCTCGTCCGGCAGTTCAGGAGGAGAAGATTCCGCAGATGTTCAGGGAAAGTCTGTGGAGATGATCAGCGCGTCGATCGCTGAGATGCGCACTTATGGGGAAGGCTTTATCATTGTCGACCAGTCGCCTTCAGCAGTGGATGTATCCGCGATAAAAAATACGAATACAAAAGTCATTATGCGACTTCCAGATTACGATGACTGTCTTGCCTCCGGACGTTCAATCGGACTCAATGATGAACAAATCCATGAGATCTCCCGGTTTCCGAGAGGCGTTGCAGCAGTTTATCAGAATAACTGGGTGGAAGCCGTACTTACAAAGGTTGATAAGAGTGACGAAAAGTACCACCGCGAGGATGCCATCGTTACCTCAGATGAGATGGCACATCTGCGTGCAAGGCTTGCGATACTACTGGTGGTCCAGTACGAGACCGGTGAGATTGAGAACGATGGCGTACAGCTTGATGAACTTCGGGATGCAGTTGACAGAAGCGAAATTAATGACGCGAAAAGAAGGAAGTCTACGCAAAACTAGCGGCACTTGTCATGTATTTTGAGGCAGAACGTCCGACAAGATATAGGTTTTCGAAACGCCTGATGATCCTCATGGAGTGTGAAGGGCTGTTCGATGTCCTTCCTCTGCGGTTTTCCGGCAACTACTCAGGCAGCACTGCAATCACACGGGAGAAGATTGATAAGGATGACCGCTCCGCCATTATCGCGTGGTACAAGGCGCTGTATGAAGCGATTGATTCCTATATCGCATTTAATTATCAGGAAGATGCCATGAAGAAGAAAGTACTCCATTACCTGATATATGAGAAATATATGGAGGGTGTGCAGGAAAAGCGCGAGAACCGTTATCTTCTGATCTACCGGACATTGTATTCGAAGTAAAAAAGACTTCTGAATCAGATCAAGGGCGAACCCGTCCGGACAGTGCTAGAAACAGATGGCGGCAGAGGAGAGAGAATGAATAAGGTTTCTGTCAATTATAATCCATATCTTCCCGAACTGAAGATCAATGTGAATGGTCGGAGGCTTCCAGAATACAGTGCACTCATGAAGTATAAGCACCGTCCATTTTCAGAATGGGCCGGAGTATTTTTTGATGAAATCGCACGTGAAGTCAATGATTCCTACGAACTGTCATATGTTGGCACCGTATGGGAGAAAGACATTCTGGAACGACTCGGTGAGAACGATGCACTGTGCAGTTCATTTTCATATGCATTCCCGGAGATAGCGGATGATATTACAGACCGGCTTATGGCTCTTCAGAGTCTGGGTGACAGAGAGCCGGCTAGTGAAGTCTCAGTCGGAATCTGGGCACCGGACCGGGAGCTATGCTCTTCTTTCTGTGACATGCTTTTGGAATCTGGAGTGTTTGAAGAGGAAGAAGACGGACTGACATCGGATGCATTTCCGCTCACCTCCATTTCAGTGAAGATGGCAGATGCTCTGAGGGAATTCTCCCGTATGGACCTGGGCTTTGCGTTTCTCCCCTCTGAGAGTTATGAAGAAGCAGAGGACACAATAGCAGCATATGGGAAACCACTGACTGTTGTGACCGCTTCTGGCTTCACAGGATTCTCTCGTCTGGAAGGTAATCATTTCTTCTTCGATACAGATGGCAGTGACACGGTTGACCTGTTTATGAACGCGGTCATGGAGATGGTTCTTCCGGCTGTCCTGTCGGATCGAAGCTATCACATCGAGAAAGAAGTGGATGCAGGGCATATTCGGCTGTCAGGAGAAGAGCGGGAGAGGCTCAGCCTTTTGACCAGCACGTGGAAGAAGGTTCAGGTAATGATTCCAGGCCAGCTGTACGTGGGACGGACACTGGAGATCGGCACATCCTCTGAGAAGGAAGCAGAAGGTCTGAACGCAGAATCGGAGAATGGTCTTATCAGGGTTTGCGGCATGTCGTTAACCGGTACTCAAGCCGGAAGGGATCGGATCAGTGTTTTTCAGGAAGGAGATCCGGACCCGGTTGCTTTTAGGGATGTGAAGATTGTCGACGCGGTACTGATTAACGAGATTAGGGTATTTCCAAAAGTGAAATATATTCCTGAAGGTATTGATGAACAGCTCGATCTTCAGGTCCTCCCGGAAAATGCAGTGAACGTCAGCGAATTGAAGACGGAGATGGAGGACCCGACTGTAGCGGTTATCGATCTCCAGAGACATATGGTGAGAGGACTTCGCGTGGGCAAGAGTGTGGTGAGAATCGGAACGCCGGATGTCCAGACAGAGATGACGATTATCGTGCAGCCGCATGTGCGTGACATTATCCTTCCAACCGGGCATGTAAATCTGTCTGCGGGAGAGAGTATCCGATGGAAGCCAAGGATGGAGCCTGA
Organism: uncultured Lachnospiraceae bacterium; assembly: GCA_900555005.1. The sequence continues at coordinate 10,137 of USJM01000003.1, forward strand.
AGACAGTTTCGAGCAGCTTCGCATAATAAGCAGCAGCCCATCCACTGTTGAATATCGGGATGGTTTTCTGACAGCGAAGAAAACAGGAACTGCAACGATCATGGTGAGCACTCAGGATGGAAACCTCCGGAGAGAGTGCAGAGTGGAAGTCGGAAGGAAATTCCATTTCTGAATCGGAGTTCGGGCGCGGTATACGGTTGAATGATGAGAGGGTATCAGGTAGTGCAGATGCAGAGGAGAGACGGCAACTCTCAGGGAGGTGACCAGAGGGTATGGGATATACACAGGAAAAAGACCCGGTATCCTGGTATTATCGAACTCTTTCCAGGGCAGATCAGACGTTTTATAAAGCGCTGGTGGATGGATTCCGAAATTACAGAACAGGTATTCCCGCAGGCAATTTGAAAAATTTTTCTGATATCATGCAGGACATCAGTGCTTCGTACCCGGAATTGTTCTATCTGCCAATCCGACTGAGTGCGCAAGGAGGTTTTCTTGGCGGAAAGACTGTGAGAGTCCAGTATGTGTACCCGAAGGTCGATGCCTCCAGAATACGGCAACAGGTAGACTTGGCGGTGAACCGCTTCATGAAGGAATATGTGGACGTCAGCATGGCAGATTATGATAAGGCGATAGCGGCGCACGATTATCTGAGAAAAATTGCGGTGTACGATGAATCTGCTGTCAGTTTTTCAGCAGGAGGTCCGAATAGGCATTTTATGGAGTCTCATTCGATCGTCGGACCGCTGATCAATCATACCTGTGTTTGTGAGGGCTATGCAAAAGCTTTCACGTATCTGTGCAGGAACATGGGACTTGAGTGCTACAGTGTCTATGGAACCGGAAACAGCGCGTATGAAAGAGGACCGCACATGTGGAACATGGTGAAGATCAGCGGCTTCTACCATCATGTCGATGTTACATGGGACAAGCAGTTTGATTCTGACCCGAACATGCCAAACTACAGCTATTTCGGGCTGGATGATAAGACTGCCGCGCGGGACCACACATGGAACAGGCGGTATTTTCCGAAGAGCGAAGAATGTCCCGGAAACTTTTTCCACATGAATGATGCTTTGATCTCTTCCAGAGCGCAGCTTGAGAATTTTCTGCGAAACAGTATCGAGTCGGAAGAACCGTACATTTTGTTCCGGGTAGATCCTGACAGCAGGTTTGTGATGGAAATCGACGGATGCCTCTGGGACGTAATGCAATCTGCACAGAGCAGGTGCCGCATGTGAGAGTATCCTCCTGCCAGGTGCAGACATTTCCGGAGCAGCATGTATATTGCGTGATCGCGAAGTATGAGTGAAGCAGAGGCAGGAGCTTAAGCATAGAAAAGAGGAGGGAAGGCCTGTGTGTGACGGATTTGACAGTGGATCGGATATGGATTCCGGAGAGTCCACGGAAGTCAGTGAAGTGGATACTTCTTCCAGCGAGGTTAGTACCGATGAGACTGGCGGAGAGGCATCAGCTGATGATGTTTCGAATGCGGAAGCAGACGGCGAAACTGAGGGCGGTCTGGATGAAGGCGATGCGAATCTGGATGATTCTGACGGGGAGGATGATTCCGGCGAAGGGGACAACCAGGAAGTAGACGATGGCATCGGGGAAGACGCATATGATACCGGAAAAGCGACAGGAGACTTCGGTGATGAAGACTGGGGTTCCGAAGATTATGACAATGCGGATGAACCAAACCTCGAGGAAGAGGAAGGCGGAGACGATGTCGATAAAGCGGAGGAAGAGGACACAGAGGATGCTGCCTACATGGAGGCAGACAATGACGATGATCTTTCGGAAGGCTTCGGCGATGAAAAAGATGATTTCGATGAGTCGGACGAGCCTGATCTGAGTGAAGAAGCTGCGGATGATGCAGACGGCGGGGACGGTGTCGATGGCACAGATACTGCAGATGATGTAGATGCTGTGGAAGCTTCTGATGGTGCGGATGGCACGGACGATGTGGAAACTGTGGATGACACAGATGCCGCGAATGAAGCGGACAGTACGGACGATGTCGGTAATGCAGATGGCACGGACGATGTGGATAGTACAGATGCTGCAGAGGATGCAGACAGCGCGGACGATGTAGATGGCACGGATGCTTCAGAGGAGGCCGACGGAACAAGCGATGCGGATGACATACCCGACTACGAGGAGACATCCTATGAGGACAGTGTCGACGATACGGATGCGGAAGAAGACGACCTCGAAGACGATCTGGATGTGGATGATACCGTGACTAATGTACCGGAAGAGTACACAGACGAGGACACCGGCGAAGAGGCAGACGAGGTCAAAGAGACGGACGAAACCGGAGAGGCAGACGAGGTCGAAGAGATGGGTGAAACCGGAAAGGCAGACAGTACCGGTGAAGCAGACAACTCTGAGACAGACGAAACGGGCTCAGAGGACGTCGATACTGATGAAACAGAAGAAGCGAACAGCGATGGCGATACGGACAGCCCCGATGACTACGAGGAAGCTACATACGAGGATGAGTCTGATGACATCGAAGGTGACGCTGAGGACTTTGACGAAGAGGCGGAGGAAGATGACAGCGCGGCAGATGAGCCGGAAGACTATTCTGATAAGGATGATTCTGTAGAGGAAGAGGAAGAACCGGAGGAAGAAGAACCGGAGGAAGAAGAACCGAGGAAGAAGAACCGAAGGAAGAAGAACCGGAAGAACAAGAAGAGCCTGAAGAGGAAGCAGATGAGGTGAAGGTGGCAGGCACGCCTGAGAACATCGAGAATGATTCCGGTGACAGGAATACGGAGAATCTCTCAGAGCGTCTGGATCCGTTGACAAGATATTACAGCGAACACAACTACTCTCAGGCAGATGCCGCTGAATATACGCAGGATCCAGAGTGGCGGTCTTTAATGCAGCAAGCATATCCGGACTATGAGCTTCCTCCTCTGACACCGGAGAATGAAAGAGCACAGCTTACTCAGTACATGTCTGATCACAATTATGGTCCGGAGGATTTCAGAATTTACTCACAGGATCCGGAATGGCGGGCACTCGAGGCACAGGCATATCCGGATTATGATATTCCGCCCAGAAACAATCCCGATAATTTGGGAGGATGGCATGATATCAAGGATAAGACCGCATTGGAAAAAAGCGTGCAGTTCACCAACCCGGGATATGATTATGGAGGGAAAGAATATCAGGTAAACTGCCAGCGATGCGTTGGTGCGTCCGAGATGCGCGCAAGGGGATATGACGTGGAGGCAAACCCGTGCTTTGACTGGGATCATGATAATTTGTCGGTTGGATCCGATGAAGAACTTTTAAAAGGGGGAGGTCCGTTCAGCATCTGGGAGGATCCTGATGTCAGGGAAACCGGTGGAAGCGGGATGGAAGACATTGAGAAACAGATGAAGCAATGGGGAGATGGCACCAGAGCGGAGATTAAAGTTTCCTGGGCCAGTGATCCGAGTGTGGGTCATGTTTTCATTGCGGAACAGAAAAATGGCCGCACTTATTTTTATGACCCACAGAATGGGGACAGAGACTGTTCAAGATATTTCAGAAAGGCAGCACCGGACCGGACCATGTTTGCGAGAATCGATAATCTTCAGCCCAGTGAGAAGATTCTTGAGTGCTGCAGCGAAAGAAGGAGGAGAACATGATGGTTGATTTGAAAAAAGCATACCAGATTGCATATGTATACTATGACGCACACGGTCATCAGGAAATTACCTCTCTGTTTGATGCGGAGAAGGATGGGCTTTGGGTGGCATTCGGCGGAAAGAAGGGAGAGGTCAGGTTTGGCGGAGCTGGTCTTGCAATAAACAGAGAGACCGGAGAGACTGCTCCTTTTTATCTTCCGTCAGATAAAAACTTCGATATTCTGGATCGCGCAGTCAAGGTGAAAGAAGAGGAGTATTCAATAGAACAGGATCAGGAGAAGGCAGAGATGAGTGAGAATGGGGGGTTCAAGGAGCAGGAAGAAGCAGACGGTGCTGACAGCATGGCCAGTACTTCAAAGCAGGCGGGGGCCGAGGAAGACGGATCCAGGGAAAGTGTCCCGGACGCAGAGAACCAGCTAACACTTCAGCAGATTCTGGAAGCGGTTGAAAAACTGGGCCGGGATTTTGACCAGAAGGTGAAGGTGGACAAGGGCAAGGACGAGATAATCAGAACCCTGAAGGATGAGATCGAATCTTATCAGAAGGGCAATATGACAAAGATCATTGACACCATGTCGCTAGACATCATTCAGCTGGCAGACGGGATCCGGAAGACGGCAGCTGTCTATGAGAAACGTGAATACAGCGAAGAGAATTATAAAAAGCTTCTCAGAGTTGTAAAAGGGATGTACCAGGACCTTCAGGATGTGCTCTATCGGGAGGGAATTGAACCTTATTCCATAGAGGGGCACGAGGTGGACGCCAGAAGGCAGACGATCATTGCGTCGGTCCCGACCGATGATGAGACGAGGAACAACCTGATCGCAGCCCGCGCAGGCGAGGGCTATGCAAGAGAGGACGGCAGTGTCCTTCGAAGAGAACGCGTCAAGATCTTCCGATATGAGAAGAAGGAAGATCAATAAGAAGACGAAGCAAAGCAGGTGATAACCAGCCGTGACCGGCAGGCACAGGATTTTCGCATTTCCGGGGCGGAAAGCCACAGGGAGATAAGAAGAGAATAAAAAGGAATCCGGAAAAGCAGCTGCTGCACAATAGAGAAATCGAAGACCAGAGAAACTGGACAGCCAGAAAGAGAGGGAGAAGGCATTATGAGCAAAGTTTACGGTATTGATCTTGGAACCACATATTCCTGCATCGCATATCTGGACGAGGGAATGGACAAGCCTGAGGTAGTGAAGAACGCGGAGGGGGCGCTGACGACGCCGTCAGTTGTCCAGTTTGAGAGCCCGACCGATGTACATGTCGGCGATATGGCGAAGGAGAACGCTAAGATGTATCCGGACCAGGTTGTGTCTTTTATAAAGAGAAGCATCGGTCAGGCGGGATTCAAGCTTACGATCAACGGTGTTGACTATACACCGGAGGATGTCTCCTCCTATATCCTGAAGAAGGTGACCGGGGATGCCAAGGACTCCCTTGATCAGGAGGGCAAGATCGCGGACGGCGAGGAAGTGAAGGATGTCGTTATCACCTGCCCGGCATACTTTGGTGTGGAAGAAAGGGATGCGACGGCAGCAGCTGGAAAGATTGCAGGGCTGAATGTTCTCGGAATCATCAACGAGCCGACGGCCGCGGCAATCTCTTATGGAGTGACTGCGGACAGTTCAGAAAAGACAGTAATGGTCTACGATCTGGGCGGCGGCACGTTCGATATCACAATGATTCATATCAAGGCAGGAGAGATTCGCGTCATCTGTACAGGCGGTGATAAGGATTTGGGCGGCAAGGATTGGGATGACCGTGTGATCCAGTACCTTGCGGAACAGTTCCAGCAGGAGACCGGGACTCCGGACACTATTCTCGAGGACCCCGAGACCTATCAGGATGTTTCGCTCTCCGCAGAGCGCGCCAAGAAACTTTTGTCCGCAAAGCCCAAGGCACCGGTATCCATAAGCTACCAGGGAGAGCGTGCGCGAGTGGAGCTTACCAGAGAGAAGTTCGATGAACTGACAGCAGACCTTCTCACCAGAACAATCGATCTGACGAGAGAGATGCTGAAGGAGGCGGAGAAGAAGGGCTTCAAACAATGGATGTCTCAGAAATCCTTCTTGTCGGCGGCTCTTCGAAGATGCCGCAGGTGCAGAACCGAGTCCGCGCAGAGTTTGGGATTGAGACAAAGATGTTCGACCCGGATGAGGCGGTAGCAAAGGGCGCTGCCATTTATGCACGCAACATGAAGGCATACAACATCCTGATCGAGGATATTGCGAAGAATCAGGGCAAGACAGTTGAGCAGCTGAAGGACGACATTGATACCGGCAAGACGACCATTGAAAAGGAAGCGCAGAATGCCAATATTTCTCTGACTCAGGGATCCGACAGCACAGGAGCTGCTGGTGGTGCAATCTCTCTGAGGCCAATCAAGATTATTAACGTAACGAGCCGCAGCTTCGGTATTATCTCCTTTAATGCAGAGGACAAACTGGTTCTGTACAATCTGCTCCTGAAGAATGCAGAACTTCCGACTGAAAATACACAGACTTTTTATCCGCATGAAGATAATCAGACGTCGGTTTCCTTGGAAGTCATGGAAGACCTCAGTACGGATGAACAGACGGATAAGGAACAGGGCAAGCCGGTCGGTACCGCTTTGCTGAAACTCCCGGCCGGAGCAACGAGAGCCACAGAGCTGTCCATCACATTCCGTCTGGATGAATCTGGACTTCTTCATGTCAGAGGTGAAGTCGTAAAGACTCATGAGCTCGTCGAGGCTGACTTCGAGACAAAGAGTGCAATGTCCCAGGAGGAACTGGATGCGGCAGCAAAGAGAAACCAGAGCTCCTCAGTCGACTGACCGCTGACTGCAGCGGCAGGGAAGGTCTTTCGCCGAATACGGGTTCTGTGGAAGAACAGAAACTGAATGATGCTGACGAGGGAGAATATGAGCGAGAACAGAGACAATTATTATATTTTGCTGGAACTTCCATTCAATCCGCCTGAGCAGAATATGGAAGTTATCCAGAAGGCCATAGAGAAAAAAAGACAGCAGTGGTCCAAGGATCAGCTTGTAGCATTCAAAAAGGCGAAGGCTTCTGCGTACCTGGAACTTCTCCCGGATATTACGGCAGTGATGACAGATCCGGACAAACGTACCCAGGAAGCTAAGGCAGCGAAGCAGATCAGCGAAGGAAAGATCAAAGAGCTGGACATGAAGCTGAAACTGTATTCCTCGAAGGGCGACCAGCTGAGTGCGAACGATCTTAAACGCCTGACGAAGATCTACGCTCCATATGGATTTACAGAAGATTTTATTAGAAAGAGGTTTGCAGGTATTGTCGGAATTCCTGATGATCGCAATACAGAAAAACTTCTGAAAGAAGTGATTTCAAAGCAGCAGGCAGACAATATCCGCAGTTATATCAGGCAGCTGGGAACTCCATATGCGACGGTATACGAGTTTCTGGGGCTTTCTGCCTCTTCCTCCCGTGCGGCAGTTGTAGAGAAGGCGCAGCAGCTGAAGAAGAAGATACTGGAGAGCGGTACTAAGAATGGAATGACTGCAGCGCAGCAGTCGCTGGCAGGGCTGATCATTGAAATCTTCAAGGACGATGCGGGGAAGAGACGTTACGATAATTTTGCGTCGATCACCAGGTATGGGAAGGTCAATGATGCGGTTGATGAGCTGGCAAGGAGCAATAAGAATACGATTGACAGCAAGATGAAGGAAGCCCTGATTGAGACCTGTCAGTCTGAATATAACGGAGTGTCGCTCTCTGATGCATCACTGTACATCGACAATTACTGTACTTTTATGCAGTATCGGTTAACCGGGAATACAGTACGCTGCGCACACTGTAATGTCGAATATCCTGCCGGAACGGAGACCTGCCCGAAGTGCGGCAGGCATATTGTCATCATATGTCCGAAGTGCGGCAGACAGAATGACAATATTACGAAGGTCTGCCAGTGCGGGTTTAATCTGGAGCAGATAGAGCCTGTAACCGTTGCACTGGCGAAAGCGAGGGAGGCTTTTGCATCGAAGAAGTATGAGCAGATTGAACCGCTCTTGGTGACTCCCCGGACATACTGGCCGGACAATCCAGACTTAAAGAAACTTGAGGGCGACATCAGTTTGCTGAAGAAGCAGTTTTCCGACCTTGTCACGAAGATCAGCGAACAGATGCGGGAAACGAACTACTACACAGCAAAGAAACTGATTGATGAAGGACGCAGCAGCGGATTTACAGTCGGAAATCCGCAGACAGGGATGTTCGTCATTGACGAAGCTCTGGAGGGAAAAGTAAAGCAGAAGATTGAAGAGGTTGAAAAACAGCTGGATTTGGTTAGAACCATGGCTCCTGACCAGGCTTTTGAAACACTTATTGCTTTGAGCAGCCAGGTGGGGGACTGTCCGGCGCTTCAGCAGCAGCTTTCAAAATATCCGCCGGAACCCGTCTTATCAATTCAGTCTTCCATCAAGGACGGCAACGTTTCAATCACCTGGAAGCCGTCGCAGAGCAGAGGAAATCTGGAGTATGTTCTTATCCGCAGGGAGAACGTATATCCCAATGGCACGAACACCAGAGATCCTTCCGGCAGAGAAATCTACCGCGGCCAGGATACTACATTCACTGATTCAGGGCTGAAAGATTCCGTCGTTTACTGCTATTGCGTGGTCACAGTCAGAGCGGGTGTGGAATCCGGGCCGGCAAGGCTGGAACCGCCGGTTGTGCTCGTTGACAATGTCAGTGATGTAAAGGCGAGAGGCGGAGACGGAATCATCAGTCTGGCGTGGAAGCGCCCGGCAGCGTTAGCCAGATCCGCTTGTGGACATATTGCGGTGACAGCCAGCCGTCTTCAGAGTCCGATTACGCACCATTTCCTTCAAAGAGGCTTGATGGCGAAACTGTCACGGGACTCCGGAATGGAGAGCGCTGCTGGATCCGTATTGAAGCCGTTCACACGATCAGTGGGAAGTCATATGCTTCCCAGCCTCTTGTCCTCAGTGCCGTCCCGGAGAAGCCTGCTTCCCCGATGACCAACTTCCAGGTTCACTATGCGGACGAACGGTTCCGGGCCTCATGGGACGAATCAGAATGGGACGCAATTCTGTTCCATGCGGCGGAGAAGCCGGACTACGCTGTCGGTGCAGTGTACGACCTTGATGACATTCAGTCGAGATTTAAAAAAATAGAAATTTCCTTGAGAAGCAGAACAGAAGCGGACTTCACAATATCATTTACGGGAAACTGCTATATCATTCCCGGCCTGATCCGAGCATCGAATGTTGTTCTTGGCACCGCTGTCTGCGTATCCAATGTCCCGCAATGAAGAATCCGACTACAGATATCAATGCCGGGGCAACGGAACTCTACGTAAACTTCGATTGGCCGAAGAAGGTTGACCACGCTTTGTTCTGTATCGTCCAGACAGATATCCGGATTCTCCCGAGGACAGTGCGGCCCGCAGGGTTGAGGTGAACAGGCGTCAGTATGATATGGATGCGGGCATTATCATCCGCAACCCTGAGAAGGGAACGTTCTATGCTGCTGTTTACTCCTGGGTCGAATCGGAAGGCGGGAGAGTCTATTCCGACGGTTTGCAGTTCATGATGGAGAACGAACCGCAGCGAACCGTTTACTACTCTGTCCGCTGTGTGACGAGCGGCTTTTTCTCGAAGAAGAAAAAACTCACTGTCACATTAAAATCGGATGGAGAATTTCATTTTCCGCCATTCGTAATCGTGGGAAGAACAGGGCTTGTCCCCGGAAGCCGTGAAAGGGATCAGATTTGATTCTTGAAAACCAAGCTACGGATGTGAACCGGGAGAAGGTGCTTGAATATCCGGTTCTAGATGTGCCAAAGGGAACGAAGATCAGGATGTTCTTTCTGAAAAACAGTGATTATAAGAAGTTCAAGATTCAGAACGACGGGAACTCTGAACTATAAGGAGGCGTGCCATGGCGAAGATACTTTGTCCCTGCTGTTTTGAGCAATTCGATGATTCTGAAGTGGAATATCTCTGTCTGAATATGAGTCGTTCCAGGCCGTGTTCGAAAGCCCAGGGGAAAGAGAAGATTGCAGCATCTGAGATTAATCCGAAGAATCCTGTATGCCCAGAGTGTCATCAGAAACTGTCGACCAAGGTATGCCCATACTGCGGTTTTACGCTTCCATACAGTATCGGGACGATAGACAGCTATCCGATCTCAATCATCGGGGCCAAGGAATCCGGAAAGAGCAACTATGTGGCGGTTCTGATCGATGAACTGAAGAACAAGGTCGGCGGAGCGTTCAACTGTTCGCTTATGGCAAGCGGAGATTCGACAATCGCTCGCTATCGTCAGCAGTTTTACAATCCACTGTTTCGCAACAGGGTCTGTGTCCAGGGTACAGACGCAGGCGAGGTGACTCCGCTGATCTATTCCCTTCTGTTTGAAAGAGAAGTGAAGAGAGGGTTCTTCGGCAGGAAAGAATCGCTGACAAAAGCAATCTCCCTTACTTTTTATGACGCCGCAGGTGAGAATTTTGATACGAAGCAGGATATGGATACGTTTACCAAGTATTTGGCTCATTCCTCCGGCATCATTCTTCTTCTTGATCCGCTTCAGCTGCCGGCCGTTCGGCAGGAACTTGAAGGGAAGATTCGTCTTCCTCAGGAGAATACGGATGTCACTGATTTGCTGGACAGAACAATTGAAGTCATCAGGGAACAGACAGGAAATATGGATATGAAGAGAAAGATTCAGATCCCAATTGCTGTCTCATTCACCAAGATTGATGCGGTCCAAGGCATGATTGATGATTCCAGCTGCCTGAAGAATGATTCTACGCATATACAGAAGAGAACTTTCGACAAAGTGGATTTTGAGCAGGTCAATGAAGAGATGAAGAGTCTCGTCGACGAATGGATGGGTGAGGAACTGATCAACAAGGTTTCCGCAAATTTTGAGAACTACGGTTTCTTCGGTCTGAGTGCACTTGGCAGCAATCCGGATATGGACAATAAGATTCCGAAGTTTCGACCGTTCCGTGTAGCTGATCCGTTTCTGTGGATATTGTCACAGCAGCGTTTGATTCCGGTCGCAAAGTAGGTTGGTGGGTTTGTTGCCCGAAAGAGCCCGCATGACTGCAGTACGGCAACAAATGAGAGTAAGGAAAGAGATATGAGGAGGGACATATGAAGGCTTTGCAGTATCTGTATACCTCCTGGCCTAATGGGAATCTGCCCAACAAGGGGTATATGATTTACTCGACATCGGAAGGGATTACGCCTGAGGAATGCGAGGATATCCGTCGGGTTATGCGATACCAGCCTCCGCTGTCATTGGTGCCGAATCCGACACAAGAACAAATCATCGATGAGTTTCCGTACAATTTTGCGTATTTTCGCCTTTCGAGCAGAAGACTGTGCGCAGCGCTGACAACTTATGTGGGGAAAGACTATAGCCATCGATATGGCAATTATCTGATTCATGCACTTGTCTTCGAGGACAGAGACATGGATGTGTATCCTGTGGAATTGTTCGGTGAGGATTTTTGGAGAACATATCTGACAGAGGAGGAAATCCATGCGGATAGTCCGGTACCGCCGTTGGATATTCTGGACATTGACATGACAGGAGATATGGTCAATGAGTCCACTATTGCCGATTTCACAGCGGAGCATGAAGAGCAGACGGCACTGCTGATTGATGCATATATAGATCGGTCTCACGGAAAGTTCCGTTGTATCTGAACGATACACGGGAGAATCTTGTGATGTGGTGTGCAGTGCTGCAGGAGATGATGCCGCTTCGGATGGCAAAAGAGCTTTATTTTACAACATACGCTTTTAACCCTTCGAATGTGAAAACATGCATGTCTGAGTATGGATGCACGATGTCGGTCATGGGCGTCTGGCAGGACAGACTGCAGTTTGATTATGCCGCACAGCAGCATATGGCAGGATGCGTTGTGGTGGATTTCACTGGAAATCATGTTACCGAAGGTTTGAGGCGGACGGAGGCGGCAAAAGAGATTGCGGCAGATTTTACGATTGGAATGGATGTTATTAGGCAGTTTGATGACTTCCTTGACAGTCATACGTCATGCAGTCGTGTCGAACTCCCGATTGAAACTGCCTATCGGTATTTTCAGCTCATGGAAATCCCCGGAACTCAGACAACCCTGACCGATCTTGCTGAAATAATGAGGTTTTCGGAAAAATATGTTACGGAGGACGACCGCCGGACGCTTGCACTGAAACTGCTTGATCTGCATGGAACTGAATTCCCGGAGGGCAGCCTGGAGGAAGAAACTCTGTTACTGGGTTTTTTGTACCGCTATGCGGATATTATGATGCTGACCGTGAATGAACTTTTTTTCAGTCTTTTGGTGAGAGCGTTGCAGACGGAAGGCGAGAATAGTGGAGCAGAAAGCGAAGGAAGGAAACTGCTGGAAGGGGTGCAGAAAAGTACATCTGAGGGCATAGGGAGTTTCTCGGAATATTTCCTGAGTGAAGAGGGAATTGATAAACAGAAGAAACTGGTTTCTGCCGATGCAGGAGGAAACCTGACCAGACTCTTTTCGGAACTTTTGGTCAGGTTCTGCAGCCAAAGAGAAAATCAGGATGAGATTGCACGAGCCTCTTCGCTGCTTCAGGGAGAGATGCAATATCTGACTTCTGGGAGAGCAGGAGGATCGGTCATCGCAGAGCTTCTCCGAGAAAGCCTGAACGTCCCGGCATTGTTTCACATCGTGATTGAGGCATCCTGTGACTCGGCAAATAGAGATGAGACCGCTCAGCGGGAAGCAGAGAACTTTTTTAGCAGTCTTCCGGGAGATGAGACAGATCGCGCGGAGGAAGTATTGAATTCATCGAAGCTCGGAAAAAAGGACAGAGTGCACCTGAATTCGATTCTCCTGAAACGGAAGATGAATCCGGAGGAGGCTTTCTGGAACATGACATACCGGCTGGCAACAGATTATAACCGGAATGTGGACCTCAGCGAACTGGCTGATTCGCTGACTGATGTGAGTCAGGACCCGCAGACTGCTATTGCGATGATCGAGCGGCTTGATTTTGCTTTTCTTGAGTCAGCCAGGGTAAGGAAGAAAGTGATTATTCAGGCAGCGGGAATCTCTATGAGAGAATTGAATTCCCTGAGTCCGGATACGGCAGTACGTCTTTCTCGTATGGCTGAGAAGGAAGGGATTGGAAAAGAAACAGCGCAGATTACAGCTGTGCTGGCAGGAAGAGAGGCTGCATATTCAAAGGAAAGCCATAAATACAAGAATTTCATCGATCTTTATGGGAAAATGCCTTTTTCCATGGATGGCATAAGGCAAAAAACGTACATAGATATTCTTCAGTGCTATCTGCCGGATTTCCTGTCACTGGTTAGTTCCGCAGATGATATAGGAAAACTGATCTGCTGCTGTTTCAACAGTGACTATTTTATCGGATTTCATAATACGTATCTGGATAATCTGAAGCGACTGGAGAAGAAGAACAAAGAAAGATGGCTGTCACTTGTTGTTGATACTTGTATCTGGCTGATAGCTGAATCTACATCAAACCAGATAGCGGAACGATATCGGAAGGCATTTATCCCATATCTGAAGCGGCTGGATGATGAGATACTGGCAGACATTCAGCAACAGGTAGAGAAATCATGTGGAGGTTCAGCTACTAACCATTTCTTTGATGCTGCTAGGCAGAAAGTATCTATGTCCGAGCGAGTCAGCAAGCTCTTTGGAAAAAAGATTTGATAAAGGAGGAGGAAAGAATATGAAGGAAAACAGGAAAATCAAAAAGGATAATGTGGGTGGATTACGTGATCGACTGGAATTGATGGATATCGGTCTTGACAGTGATGATAGTGGAATGGGTCTGATCATGATCCTAGTTATTATTCTTGTTATTATTGCTATGATCATTGCAGTCATGCTGGGAGTCGGCGCCATTATTGGAGGATTCTATTCTATTCGAAACTATATACTGGCTTTCCGGAATAACGTGCATATCAAAGAAGACTACGTTACGGAAGAAGCATAAGAAGAAAAACATAAGAAGTTCGGGCAATAATGTTAGCATGAGAGCAGAGGGAGGGGATCAAGTATGGCGAATAAAAGAGACAATGCACAGCCAGCCCGCATCAGTTATGTCTTTGATAAAGGCTACCGGGATTTGGGCAATACCATTAAGGAAGCATGGGCAAGGAATGTTGAAGACGGCAAGAATCAGTTCGGAATGGCAGGAGCCGGCGGCGGCCCTTTATTGTTGGCATTCATATCATAGCCGGAATATGTATTTTCGTCTTCGGCTCAATTATCACAGCAATCACTACAGTGCTTCATATATACATCCTTGGTGTGATTTTGTTTGTGATCTATGTTCTGTTTGGAATTACATGGCTGATCGATCGCATCTATATTGCGGCGAATCGAATAAAAAATGCCTGCCCGAATCCGAATTGCCAGAGAGCATTCCTTATTCCGGCATATGAATGCCCGAACTGCGGCCGAATTCATACCAAGCTTGTTCCAGGACGGTATGGTATATGGCACAGAACATGTTTATGCGGGTATAAGCTCCCCACTACTTTTCTGAATGGGAGAAACAAACTTCAGGCATATTGCCCGCACTGTGGTGGCACTCTGGAAGGCGATACGGCAAGCCAGCAATACGCAATTCCGGTCATCGGTGGACCTTCTGTAGGCAAAACCTGCATTTTGAATATGGCTGTGCGCAGTCTGATTAATGATTATGCCCCAGAGCACAGTTGGGACATTAGTTTTTCATCACCTGCCGACGAGGCAAAGTATGCGGCCACGGTATCCTCATTTGATAAGGGAATCAGGCCAATGAAGACCGATCAGGATGCACTGACCGCTTATCAGCTCGGACTTCATATACCAGGCGAAAAGGTTGGAAAGCGCCTCTACGTTTACGATATCTCCGGCGAGATGTTTGCAAACAGTGGTGACATTCAGAGAAATGAAGCTTATAAGTATTGCGATGGCTTTGTATTTGTCATAGATCCGCTTACCTTGGCAAATTATGCCGGTGAGATGGTAGACCGGATCAATATCGATTCTTATGGAGCAAGTGAAGAAGATTTCAATGATATATTGAATATCATGCTGATAAACCTTGAGAAGATGTTCAATCTATCTCCGAAGGATGTTCTTAAGAAGAACCTTGCCGTCGTAATCAATAAGTGTGATATTCCAGGGCTGAATGAGCAGATCGGCGATGGAGCAGCACAAGAGTATCTGAGCAGCCATAGTGAGTGCAAAAATATTCTGAACGCAAAAAATGCTTTGTGTGAACAGTTCCTTGAGCAGTATGGCGCCGGAAACTTCGTCCGCACAGCACAGAGCAAATTTAAGAACGTGCAGTACTTCACATGCAGTGCACTTGGACACAACAGAGAGGGAGTAGCGTTCAACAGTGTGGACGTCCTCGATCCTTTCCTCTGGATTCTGTCTATGGTCAATACGGAATTTGCACATGCGATTGATTGACGCTCACTGTCCGCAGAGGAATATATTGTAAGAATGGATGATGGACAGATGGTTCAGTGAAGGAAACCGATGAAGGGGGCGTCTTATGTACTGTACAAACTGTGGTTATGAAGTAGATGAAGACTCAGCGTTTTGTGACGCTTGCGGAACAAAACTGAAGGAAGATGGAGAGTATCTTGAGGGAAGAGTCAGCGAGTCACCGGTGGAATCGCCGTATGGGGTGCGCGGCGGAAAGGCAATTAATGGAGTAGCCATATTCTTTATAAGTCTGCTTGGTGCCTCAGCGTTTATACTTGCCGGGTGGATGATTGCAAAAAGCGTGGGAAGAGCAGTTGGATCATCAAGCAGCAATTATGACGTAACGTATGACAATACGTACGATAATACGTATGATAACACATACGATAATACCGTAGACAACAGTCCATCATACAGCGACGGAGCATACAGCGATGATTCGTATGCGGATGACGCTGACAGTTCGGACGGATCTGAGGAGACCGCGATACATGTGTCAACTGCCGAAGACCTCAGTGCTATGGCAGATAATCTGTCTGGATATTATGTTCTGGATAACGACATCGATCTATCCGAATACGGAGACTGGGTCCCCATTGGGGACGAAGATCAGCCATTTACCGGATTCTTGAATGGAAATTTCCATACAATTAAAGGCCTGGACGTACAGGCTGATGTTTACAGCGGATATGATGGAGGATTGTTTGGTTGTCTTAATGGGGCAAATGTGTTTGCACTGGTGGTTGAGGATGCGTCCATCGATGTACAAGCACATGGAGAAGAGGATCTATTTGCCGAGGCTGGAATAATTGCAGGTCATGCATTCAATGCCAGTGTCAGTCAATGCTATGTATCCGGATCGGTATCTGTATACGGAGACGGATATCTGTATGCGAGGGCCGGAGGTATCATAGGTGTTGCAGAACAATCGTGTGATATTTCAAGCTGTATTGTTTCAGGAGCGCTCGTAGCATCGGGCGGAAACCTCCGAAATTCGATGGCAGGAGGCATATGCGCCTGGCTGGCAGGAAATGAGGAGGACGGATATGCGAGCGCTTATCAGAACTTCTGCATGGCAGATATATCAGCTGATGCTTCCTCAGACGATGGAGACGGATACTCCTATGCAGGTGGAATTGTAGCTTCAGGCGAGAATTATTATCTTGATGACAATGTGGTGCTGTCGGCAAATATTACATCGACAGCTATTGCGGCTGCGATTTCACCTTATGGAGAGCAGAGTGACAACTGTGTTTCGGAACTGCTTCAGGTGACAGCCTCCGAAGTGACAGATAATGAAGCAACTACTCTTACGGAAGGGGAAATCACTGATCAGGAAACATACAGCGGCAAACTGGGATGGGTGGATGATTACTACAACACAACGCAGAGTGAATTCCTTGGTAAGATGATTGAGATGTACCAGAACCGATGAAGAATGCAGAGACGATTATTCTGAAAATCATCACAGCTATACTATATGCAGCTTTTGCATATGAGACTGTCAGATACTGGCATTGGGGACCTGTAATGAATCTTCTGTTGGCTTTGGTCATACTTTGCCTGATGAGCATAGTTGCTACCGCAGTTCATGAATGTGGCCATCTGATAGGAGGCATTCTGACTCGGCATCGACTGGTCTTGTTCAGAGTATTTCATCTCTGCGTAAAAAAAGATGAAAATAGATGGAATGTCTATTTTCGGTCTGTGAAACAAATGAAGCGGATTCCTGAGGCAGGGTGGGCTGCTGGTCAGTGTCTGATGATCCCGGACAAGAAAAAGCCATCATATACACTTTATCAGATGGGCGGACTATTAATGAATCTGGTAACCGGTGCAGTAGCTCTCTATATGGTCTATGCCCAACTTAAGAGGTGGGAGTTACCATTCCTGTTGTTGTACGCATATTCTGTATGCTGTGTCTGTAAGCTGCTTAAAAATGGTGTCCCGGTTTATGTGAAACGATATCCCATGAATGATATCGCAACTCAGGCGGCACTTGAGATGTCCGCAGATACCAGGACTGATTATTACCAGTACATGTGGTGCATTGAAGATGCTTTGGAAGGAAAGTCAATACAGCCTGTGGAAAAACAAACGAATGGTCGGATCGCTGGTATTGCGACATGTTCTGGAAGAAAACAGAATTGCTAAAGAAGTCTCAGGCCAGAGACCAGCGGGCTGACTGATAGTCAGATGAATAATGGTTTGCGGCAGAACTCAATGGAAAGCCGGGGGTGGTGAATATGGAAGGTGAGGTCAGATACTGTGCATATTGTGGATCAGTACTGGTCGATGACCAGGCATTCTGTGACGCATGCGGATCCAGAGTGAGAGATGACGGCGGCGATATTCCAGGTGCGGTCACGGATTCGCCGGTGACAGAGTCATCCCGCGTCCGGGGACAGACAGCGTCAACGGCATCAAAGGTACTGTCTGTCGTAGGATTTTTTATTATCGGTTTTACAGTTGTTATTGGAGTAAAAAGTCTGATTACTGGACATTTGGTGAAATCAGGGTCTTCCATATCAAGTCCGTATTACTCGATGGACAATGAAGAATCATATAACTCAGGAGCTGTCGGAGATTCGTCGTATTCGTATAGTTCTGCCGATTCTTACTCTGGTGCAGGAGCTTCATACGATTCTGCAGGGGATTCAGATTATTCATCAGGTGCAGAGATTTCAGATGGATACATGTCTGATAATGCTGCTAATGATTCGTATTATGCTGATGCAGCTGTATCGGACTCAGGCGAGGTATCTGATTCAACAGTGTATGATGTATCTGCGGATGGCGGGGCTTCTGTGCAAATGCAGGGTTATCTGGTACCGGATGCGGATTCACGATATATAAAACGAGCAGATACTGATGGCTTTACAGCCCAGCTTTTCAATTACGCAAAGAATGAAATCTATGCCCGGCATGGGAGACTTTTTAATTCTACTGAGCTGCAGAATTATTTCAACTCGCAGGACTGGTATTATGGATTTATTGAGCCGGACGAATTCTCAGACACGGTATTTAATGAGTATGAGAAGATGAATATTCGATATTTGGGGAACATGGAGGAGAAACTTTCACCAGGTGGATATGTCTTGGATCAGGATGGATACAGTTATGATAATGTATATCAGTACTTGAAGTGATGATCAATATTCATTTCTGTGCTTGAACTTTGTAATCTTGCTTGCATGTCGTAAACAATGAATATTAAGTATCTTGACATCCCGGCGGACGAAAAATATACTGTCCTTATGGAGGACTGGATATGGCGAAGATGGGTAGACCGAAATCAGATAATCCGAAGCTGCACAGGTTTTCTGTGCGTGTGACGGATGCGGAATATGAGGATATCCTGAACTATTCCGAACTTCATGGACAATCGGTAACGAAGACATTTCTTGACGGCTATGCTCTTCTGAGGAAGGAACAATCTCAGGAGAATAAAACGGATCAGGCTGATTGATCGGGTTGAAAACATGGCACTGCCGACAGTTCTTCCGGCCTCATGAAAAGAGCGAGGAAGGGAGACATGGCAGAGACGAAGACGCAGTCAAGAAAGGATCCTTCCGGGCATGTGCTCCGGAAGGGCGAGGGATACAGACAGGACAAAAAACTTTATATCTTCCAGTATACGGATCCAATCGGGCGGCCGGTTACGCTGTATGCGAATGACCTGCAGGAGCTGAGGCAGAAAGAGGACGCAGCCACAGCAGACCGGCTGGACAATATTCAGTCTTACATCGCCGGAAAGATGACACTGAACTATGGATTCGACCGGTATATGAGCCTGAAGCACAACCTGAGACCGACGACGAAGGCGAATTACACGTATCTGTATGACCGTTCGTCAGAGAGTCGATGGGGAAGATGCTTCTGAAGGACATCCGCTATTCGGATGTGAAGTACTTCTATTATCAGCTGCTCAATGAGAAGGGACTGAATCCGCTGACGCTCGACAACATTCACACACTGATCCATCCGGTATCTACGATGGGTGTGCGGGATGGCGTAATCCGGATCAATCCGGCAAGCGGCGTGATGTCGGAGATCAAGAAGAGCCGGCTCTGGGAAAAGAGCAATGCGAAGGGTTCAAGACATGCGCTGACGGAAGAGCAGGGACATGCATTTCTCAGATACGTTGGGGAAAGCGGCACTTATCGTCACTGGCTTCCAATGTTCCTGGTGTTCTTTGGAACGGGAATGCGTGTCGGAGAGGTCTGCGGGCTCAGGTGGGAAGATATCAACTTCGAGAAACACGAGATCAGCGTCAATCACATCGTGGTATATGTCCGCAGTGAAGACGGGTGCCAGCTTCACATCAGCACCCCGAAGACAGACAGCGGCATAAGAATTATTCCCATGATGGACGACGTGTATGATGTAATGAAAAATGAATACCAGCGGCAGGCTGCAGAGGGTTTCGAATTTAATAATGTTACGCTTGACGGAATGACTCATTTCGTCTTCTGCAACCGCAGCGGGAACCTGTACTATCAGCGAACGGTCAACAGCGCGATTGCCCGGATCACGGACGATTACAACGATCAGGAGACGCTGCTGGCGGCAAAGGAAGGCAGAGAACCGCTTCTGCTCCCTCATTTTTCGTGCCATCATATCAGGCACACATTCTGCACGCGTATGTGTGAGAACGAGTCCAACATCAAAGCCATCCAGGAAATCATGGGACATGCGGATGTCAGGACGACGATGAACATCTACGCAGAGGCAACGGATACGATAAAGCATGAAGCGATTCAGTCGCTCCAGAAAGGATGGGAAATCTACTGATTCACCTGCTTTGGACGAAGTCCGCCAGGGAACTTTTTACGGGAAATATACCATACATAAAAATCTCTTGAGTACATAAGAAGTACATAAATACACAACCGTTATTGCCCTTCCAGAGAGAGGCAGGAGCCGGGAGAGAGTGTGAAAAAGCCTGCAATTGCAAGCCATGTGCAGTAATGCGATTGACCTACTTGATTTCCCGACCATGAAGTCCCTCAACGCGAAGAAGGACGAGGGAGCGGCAGAGGAAAGCGCAGCGCCGAAGAAAGATGCGCCTGCAGCAGAGAATAAAGCTGACAAAGCTGACAATGCTTCAGCAGAGACGGCTTCGACGGCTCCCGATGCAGATGAAAAGGATGCGTTTTCTTCCGTTCCGAAGACGCCGTCCATCCCGGCAGGAGAGAAGCTTGACGCCGGAATCAGCTATGAGGATGCGCTGGCGCTTCTGAAGAAGTATAATGAGGATGAATTCCACATCATCCACGGCGAGACGGTTGCGAGACTGATGGGATACTTTGCCCGGAAATATGATCCGGAAAACGAAGCGTTCTGGAAGATCTGCGGTCTTCTCCATGATCTGGACTGGGAGAAGTGGCAGGATGCCGTGCAGCACACCGTCAAGACGGCGGAGCTGCTTCAGGAAGCCGGCGTCAGCCCGATGGTTGCGCATGTCATCGAGACCCACAATTCCGACAACAACCCGGCGCTTCCAAAGCCGGAGCATCAGATGGAGTGTGTCCTGTGGGCCTGCGATGAACTGTCAGGACTCCTTGGCGCGATTGTCCGCATGTATCCGTCAAAGTCCGCACAGGATCTGAACCTTAAGTCCGTGAAGAAGAAGTTCAAGGACAAGCGTTTTGCGGCGGGCTGTGACAGAGACAACATCACCCGCGGGGCAGAGCG
>USJM01000004.1 GCA_900555005.1 uncultured Lachnospiraceae bacterium
TTGCATTGATCGCAGCGGCGGTATCCTGATGTGGAGGATAAGGCAATGAATGAAGTTTATGACAGGAATAAAGAGATACGAGAAGCAATCCGGGCCGGAGAACGTGCGCTGGACAGCCTGAAGGAAGCGGATCGGCAGCTGAGCAGTGCCGGAACCTGGGGATTGATTGATATTTTCGGCGGCAACACATTCTCCGGTCTGATGAAGCATATGAGGGTAAACAACGCCAGCCGTTACGTGGATGACGCGAGACGAGATATGGCGGCGTTTCGGGATGAGCTTGGTGACATTCGCGATCTTGAAAATTTGAATGTAGACATTGACGGGTTCCTCACCTTTGCAGATTTCTTCTTTGATGGATTTGTGGCAGACATCTTCGTTCAGTCAAAGATCCGAAAGGGACAACAGCAGGTGAGAGAGGCAATCCGGAGAGTGGAAGATATACTGTCTTCTTTGCGTAAATACTAAATAGATTCGTAAACCTATTTAGAGAGCAATGAACCTGTGCATAAGGAGAAGTTTGAAGGTATACTTTCTGAAATGAAGGAGGCAGGAGAATTCAAGCGCATCAAATACCGCCTCGGTTATTGTAATTATTGCTTTGAACTTTGGATGGTACTCCACAAGCGGGCATGTAATGGACCGCTCAGTCATAGAAGCCAGTATCTGGGGCCGATCAACCAGGCGTTTGGAGAGCATTTTGAGAACCTGGATCAGTACAAACATGAGAATGATTTTAGAGATGTCTTTCCGGTATCACGGTCGAAGATGTGAAAAATGCGGTAAAACGCGCAGACATAATAACTGAGGATAACAGCAAGAACGGAAATAAGCTTATAGAATACAAAGGATGATCGAGTAGTAACGGGCTTTGTGCGGCGGTATATACCTGATTTTTTGTGCCCCACTACGGGTTAACTACTGAAGCGGGGAGGAAAAATCGGAGGTGTGATCATGAATAATATTGAAATAAGGACGCTTTTAAGGACACGTTATTTCAGAAAATTGCTTGATTTCTGAAATAATAGGCCTATAATTAAGTCGCTATTTCAAAATAACAAGGAGAATAACAGATGAACCGTGCAGGAGCATACGTAAATAATATAACAGGTAATGCGACATACCAATCCTTTCGGCCTGCTCCTTTGCCGCCTGAGTCATTGGAACTAAACAGCGATTCTGTACAGCTTCTGATCGAGGCCAATCGGGAGTTGGCAAAACTGAATACTGCCGCCAGTCTGATTCCAAGCACAGACCTGTTTGTGTCTATGTACGTGCGTAAAGAAGCACTCATGACATCCCAAATTGAGGGGACACAATGCACTTTGGATGATATTCTGGATCCCGATATGGATACCAACGTAAATCTGGATGTTGGTGATGTAGTCAATTATGTAAATGCTGCACAATATGCTATTATTCGCATGCAAGAACTGCCGCTGTGCAATCGTTTGCTTCGGGAAACGCATGCAATATTAATGGCCGGCGTTCGCGGCCAGGAAAAGAATCCCGGTGAGTTCCGCCGCTCGCAAAAATGGATCGGTCCAGCAGGCTGTACATTGAAAGATGCCCGTTACATTCCTCCAAATGTAGAGGATATGAACGAGGCCATGTCCGCCCTGGAAAAGTATATGAACGAAGATAAGCGGTATGACGCGCTGGTACGGGTGGCATTAATCCATTACCAGTTTGAAACCATTCATCCCTTCCTTGACGGCAATGGGCGTATCGGGAGATTACTGATCCTGCTGTACCTGATGGAACAGCAATTACTGCGTAAGCCAGTGATCTATGTGTCTTATTTTCTGAAAAAGAACCAGGTGGAATACTATGACCGTATTGCGGAAGTACGTCGAAGCGGAAACTATGA
Source organism: uncultured Lachnospiraceae bacterium (assembly GCA_900555005.1). Next base: position 1,871 of record USJM01000004.1, read on the forward strand.
GCAATGGGTTCATTTTTTCCTGGAGGCAGTCCGCGCAGCGGCGGTGGATGCGATGGATTCGATTCAAAAGCTGTCGAAACTTCATGACCGAAATTTGGCAATCCTGCCGCCATCCAAACGCAAAATAGATCATGTGCACAGGCTGTTTGACTATCTGGAGCAGCATCCGATCATTGACATTAAAAAGACGGCGCAGGCATTAGATGTCAGCTACAATACCGCAGCTTCTGCCGTTCAAAAGCTGGTTGATCTGGATATCCTTCACGAAACTACAAATGCGGCCAGAAATCGGATATTCGCGTATCAGGAATATTTGGATGTGCTACGCAAGGACACATGAGATGCTATCCTCCGATGAAGGCTGCGCTTGAGCGTGCACACATTCCGATCGGCGCACACAGAGCCAGGCAGCTGCGAAAGGAAGATTATAGTCTCTATGATCTCTTCATTGGCATGGATGAGGAAAACGAGTACTATATGAGACAAATCCTGGGGGAAGATCCGGACAGCAAGATTCATTATCTGATGGAATATACGGACAGTCCTGAGGAGATCATCGAGGATCCATGGTATACCAGAAAATTTGATCACTGCACAGATCAACTGAAGCGCGGCTGCCAGGGGCTATTGGCGCACTTGGTTATTCAAATTTCCAACAGCAAAAGTGGGCCAGTACACTGAAATATCAATCTTTTCAGCTATGCATCCAACTCCGTATAGAAAGTTGGAGGTGTCGCTTTATCGGACATCGCCTGGATCTGCGGGAAGATATCGGTAAAATGAGGCGTCCTGTTATGTATATCAAAGGCTTTCTGATCTCTCCAAACCTCCACGAACGTAAAAAGGCAGGGATCATCTAGACTTACATTGATGGAATAGGAGAGATTTCCTTCTTCGGCGCGGGACTTCATAATCAGTTCCTTTGCCAGGGCAGTGAACTTTTCCAGCTGATCTTTTTTGATATGATTGGAAGCTATAAGTTTTAACATAATCATCCCCACTGAATTTCTCCAAGGAGAACCTTGGCTCCAAGATCGATAACTCCGGTGTTGATGTAATCCGGATAGGCTGTTTTCAGAGAAGCAGCAAGCTCCTCTGATCTGGAGGATGCCTTTGTGAACTCAATAGCTTTCTGTAAATATTCCTTCGTAGCAGAAAGCGCCTTTTTGTCAAAGGAAGCATTCAGATCAGCATGGCTTGGGATTACAATTTCCGGATTCAGAGCTTCGAGAGAAGTCAGCCTGTCGATCCATGCCTGCAGCTTCTCTTCGGATCCTGTGTCTGCAAGGGAAATATGCAGCTCATTGAAAATATCAATACCGCCGATCAGAAGTTTATCATTCTTTTCAAACAGGTTGATACGATTCTTGTCGTCTCCGACGAACTCGAACTCTGTGCCGAACACATGAATCTAAAAATTCTCTGTGGATAATGATTTTCTCATTGATTTGTTCCTTTCGCCTGTCATCAGACATCAGTCCATGATTTTCAGTGTGCCTTTGTGAAGAAGTTCAGCCCTTTTACCGCGCGCATTCTCATCCGGCCAGGTCATAAAGGCATAAACCCTGCCATTTGCAAAATCTGCAATCTGGGATACTACAAGACCGGACTCCTCAATCCAGTTGACCATGTATTTTCCATCGCCGAGGTCATAAGAAGTATACGGCTCGTCCTCATGTGCCGGAGCGCCCTCGGCGATCTTTGAGAGTGCGTCCCAATGCAGTATTCTAACTGAGATAGGTAATTACAAAGTGGTAGCCTGTCTCATAATCTACATCGACCTTTTTCCCCTTAGTAAATTCATAAATAGACATCTTTGTTTTCTCCTTTGTTGATGTTAAAAAACTGAAATACTAATAAAAGTAGAACCAGTATTAAACTAATACTATACTTACTATATAGCATTTACAGAAATTGAAAAGTACGATTTTTTTGGCGACCAGGTCACCTGAAAATTACCGCCTGGGGAAAAATCGGTCTCTTATATTTGAAAAAGTCTGGTCGGTGTAATTTTTATGGCGGGGAAACACAGGCAGAAGTATAATGGTTGCAGGATCGATCTTTCCTGCAGCCATTTTCGGATGAGCTGATCCGGAAGGATGACAGAACAAGAAAAGGCGTAAGTTTCAATAAAAGAAGGAGGCGCGCAGTGGGAAAACATTTATCAGAGAGCATCCGTGTTCCAATTGAGGCAGACAATCCTGCCATCCGCCGCATAGAAAATCTCTGTATTAAGTGTGGTCAGTGCAGAGACATCTGCCGGGATTATATCAGCGTGCTCGGCTATTATGACCTGTCAAAGACCAACGACACTGCCGTCTGTATCCATTGCGGCCAGTGCGCGAATGTCTGTCCGGTCAGCTCGATAACAGAGAAACCGGAGATGGACGCCGTAATAGCCGCAGCAAAGGATCCGGATAAGGTTCTTATCGTCAGTACATCACCATCCGTCAGGGTTTCCCTGGGCGAAGCTTTCGGAATGCAAAGAGGAAGCTTTGTCGAAGGAAAGATGATAGCACTCCTCCGGAAACTGGGCGCAGATTATGTGCTCGACACAAATTTCGCGGCAGATATGACGATTGTGGAGGAAGCCAGCGAACTTGTGGAGAGGCTTACAACGCACGATAAGCCACTTCCCCAGTTCACATCCTGCTGTCCGGCCTGGGTGAAGTTTGCCGAGATCTATTACCCCGAGCTTTTGCCGAATATTTCGTCCGCAAAGAGCCCTATAGGGATGCAGGGTCCTACGATCAAGACCTATTTTGCAAAGAAAATGGGGATAGATCCAAAGAAAATCGTAAATGTGGCGCTGACGCCCTGTACCGCTAAGAAATTCGAGATCCGCCGCAGAGAAATGAATGCTTCCGCCAGGTATTTGGATCTTCCCGGTCTCAGAGATATGGATCATGTCATCACAACGCGTGAGCTCGCAGACTGGGCGAAAAAGGCTGGCATTGATTTTTCATCGCTGGAGGATTCAAAATTCGACAAGCTGATGGGAGAGGCCTCCGGCGCAGGCGTAATCTTCGGCAACACAGGCGGCGTCATGGAGGCTGCCGTCCGCACTGCCTACGAATTTGTCACACATGAACCTGCTCCAAAGGAACTGTACACACTCGAGCCCGTCCGCGGCATGCAGGAAATCCGTGAAGCGGTCGTAGAAATCGGAACACTGTGCCTTCAGCTGGCCGTGATCTATGGCACATCGAATGTCCGCAGATTCCTTTCCATGGCGAAGGAATCCGGAAAACATTATGATTTTATTGAGGTCATGACCTGTCCGGGAGGATGCATTGGCGGCGGAGGACAGCCGAAAGCCGATGTGGAAGAGCGCAGAACTATGGTGGATTCCCGTATTGAAGGTCTTTACAAGCGGGATGCGCAGATGAAGCTGCGAAAGAGTCATGAGAATCCAGAGCTGAAGCAGCTGTACGAAGAGTTTTACAGAAAGCCTCTCTCGCCGATCGCTGAAGAAATGCTCCATACATCCTACACGGACAGGAGTGGGCTGCTCGGTGAAGATGCCGGAAAATATAAGACATTACGGACATTTGCCGTAGATGGAGCAGAAGCGAAAAACGGTGCAGCAGCTTTTTTCGGAGAAGAAATAGGCAAAAATGCAAGGTCAGAAGGCACCGGCGATTATGAGGAAGTGACAACGCCCGGATCTGCAACACGAAAATGGAAATGTCGTGTCTGCGGTTATATCTATGAAGGAGACAATCCGCCGGCTGAGTGTCCGATCTGTCACAAGGACAGCTCCTACTTCGATGAGATCGAATGACACCGTGACCGGCGCGCAGTCACCAGCGCGCCGGTCACAATGTGGTGAATCAACAATGAGGATGACAAAAGAAATGGTACAGGCAGATTTGGATGCCCTGCCTGAATCTTACAGAACAAAAGATGTGGATGCCCTGATCAGGCGATATGTAAAGAATAACGCCGATGTATCTGCCCTGCGTGGGTATGTGCTGACCGAGCAGCAGTTTCATCGCATCTATTTCTATGTGACACTGGATCAGATCGGAAGCGTGAATGATCTGATGTCATTTATCGATCACAACCTGTTGTTTGATGACTGGTGGCATACTGACGAACTGATTAAATATGTTGCGGACCTGGATTTTAAAACAGCCCTATCCTATGTGGGAAAATATGTGCTTTCAGACCATCCGTTTATCCGCAGATGGGGATATGTCATGTTGATCAGCAAACTGGGCAGAGGGCACGCGGAAAATCTTCTGCCGCTTATGAAGGATGATGATCATTATTACGTGCAGATGGGAGAGGCCTGGCTGATCGCGGAACTCGCCGTGGATGAACCGGACAAGATCTACCGGTGGATGGCGAACGATGGAATGAAATATAACATCAACGGAAAGGCCATTCAGAAGATCTGTGATTCTTATCGGATTTCTGATGAATGGAAAGAGCACTTCAAAGGACTTCGCAAGGCACTCAGGACACGAAAGTAATTTTGCATTTTTGAGGTAGAACGCAGAACTGAGCAGGGAGTATTATGAGGGATCATCTGGAAAGATTTAAAGAGGCACATCAAAGAGACTATGCAACTGCACTTGCAGAAATCCGCTCCGGCAGAAAGAAAAGCCACTGGATGTGGTACATCTTTCCGCAGATCCATGATCTGGGCTTCAGCAGCATATCGCAGTTTTATGCCATTAAAACCTGCGGGAGGCACTTGAATATCTTAATGACAGCATCCTGGGCACTCATTTGGAAGAGATCAGCACAGCCCTCCTTGCATTGAAAACGGATGATCCCCATGAAGTCTTTGGCAGTCCGGATGATATGAAGCTTTGCTCCTGCATGACACTGTTCGAAAAAGCGGATCCGGGAAAAGAAATATTTTCAAAAGTACTGGATAAGTTCTATCATGGGAGGCGAGATACAAGGACCTTGGAGATTCTTCGAAGCGAGGCCCGGGAAGCACTCAGCGACAGGAAGATCTACGACACGCCAATTGGTCCTGTGTGCATGTCAAAAACAGCAATAACAAAATATTCCCCCTTACAGCAGCATCCCCGGCATTACTGTCGGGGATGTTCTTTTAATGAGCGATAAGCCCTCAGGTATATTTCATGCCAGCAATGCGCATCTGAGAGCAACGGACAATCAAGTGGGGCGTTTTCTACACTGCTCAAATTTACTTTATATCAGTATATTAACTCTTGCGGTCAAATATAGGACACCGTCTCTGCCAAAGACTTTCTTGATGAATGATTCGGAAGAGGCTTAACTCCCTCCGCTGCATGACCGAGATCCATAATCATCAGAATTTCTTCATCCTCCGGCAGGTGCAAAGCGGCGGCAAGCGCATCCGGATCAAAGGAATTCACCCAACAACTGTCAACACCCTGATTGGCAGCCGCCAGCAGCATGTGTGTCGCCACAATAGTCGCGTCCTCGATACCGGAATCCCTCTTTCCGCCCGGATAAGTAAAGACATTGTTCTTATGGAATGCAACAACCAGGCACACGGGTGCGCCATAGCGGCAGGGTGTTGCTTCATCAATCTTCGCAATTCCTTTCTTCGACTGAACAACATAAATATGCTGCTCCTGCAGATTCTTGGCGGTCGGCGCCATTCGCCCTGCCTCTAAGATTGCCTGAAGTGCTTCTTCATCCACCTTTGTATCGCTGTATTTTTTGCAGGAATAGCGATTCTGAATCAGTTCTGAAAATTCCATATCCTGGCCTCCTGAAAAATAGTCGCAACGTTCATCAACGTAAGTCTGCAGTAATGATGAGTATTGCTTAACTGGAATATCTGGCTTTATTATAGCATTCATAAACCTTCAAGTTGGTATTACATATTTAAGTACATAAAAATGATAAATATTGCATTTTTATGTACTTATTTTCGTATAACAAATCAATGTTACGTACATAAAAATGTAATTTCGTGATATACTCTTTACAGAATATTTTCATCGCTAAATGGGGGATTGATTGGAATCCTATTTCTCCTTTACAAAGCTTTCTTATTTTCCGGAGGTATGTTCATGAAGCGGAATCTGATGAAGAGTTTAAAGGAATGGAAAAATTCTCCTTATAGAAAGCCGCTGATTCTAAGCGGAGCGCGACAGGTGGGAAAAACCTGGCTGATGAAGGAGTTTGGCAGGACAGAATATACGAATACCGTATATGTCAACTTTGATCAGGACATCAATGCTGCAGGACTCTTTGAGGGCAGTATTAATCCAGATCGCATCATTCTTGGACTTCGGGCACTCAGCGGCATGGAGATTGATCCAGATAATACACTGATCATTTTTGATGAAGTGCAGGAAGCGCCACGTGCATTAACTTCTCTTAAATATTTTTGTGAAGAAGCGCCGCAGTACTCCATCATTGCAGCCGGCTCCCTCCTGGGCGTTGCACTGCACGCAGGGACATCCTTTCCCGTTGGAAAGGTCGACAGAATGCATCTTTATCCACTGAATTTTCAGGAATTCCTGTATGCGATGGGGGAGGATGCGGCGGCTGAAATCCTGCAGACTAAGGATCAGAGGATGATCACTGTATTGCGGGAAAAGCTCTCAGATCTTCTTCGGCAGTATTACTATGTTGGCGGGATGCCTGAGGCTGTAAATTACTACAAAGACAACAAAGAATTTACCGGCGTACGGCAGATTCAAAAAAATCTTCTTGCATACTATCAGCAGGATTTCTCAAAACACGCTGAACCAAGGCTGACCGAACGTCTGAATCTCGTGTGGTCCAGTATACCTGCACAGCTTGCAAAAGAGAATCGAAAATTCATTTATGGTCAGGTCAGACAGGGTGCACGTGCCAAAGATTTTGAACTGGCGATACAATGGCTCTCTGACTGCGGACTGATTCATGTTATACACAGAGTGACCAAACCGGGGTATCCTCTGAAGGCATACGAAGATCTGAATGCCTTCAAGATCTATCTTTTGGATGTAGGTCTTCTGGGCGCAATGGCTGATCTTTCTTCCAATACGATCGTGGAAGGAAAGCGTATTTTTACAGAATTCAAAGGTGCTCTGGCAGAACAGTATGTACTTCAAGAGTTGATTGCAGAAGATCATTTGAATCCTATGTATTATTCTGCGGAGAATTCAAGAATGGAAATTGACTTTATCGTGCAAAAAGGCGATGAAGTAATCCCCATCGAAGTAAAGGCAGAAGAAAATTTGCGTGCAAAAAGCCTCCGCTCATATTGTGAAAAATATAAGCCTAAGACGGCCGTCCGCTTTTCCATGTCAGATTACCGGGAACAGGACTGGATGGTCAATGTGCCTCTGTATGAGATTAACTGGCTGATCGAACAAGGCAAAGATAGTGAGATGAAATGGCATTCATAAAAGACTATGCGGTATATAAATTTCCCTTCGGTTGGCTTCAGGTCGAATATGTTGGCGGGACTGTCATATCTCTGGACAAACTGGATGAGGAGAGGTCCGGAGGCCACAAGACAGCGCTTACGGATCGCGTTTTCTCTCAGTTCACGGAATATCTATAATGGTCTCCGCAAGCAAACCATTGCGAAAGAGTAAAAACAGCTCCCCGGACAATTCCTAAAACCGAATGAGAATACATTCATTCGCTCTGAGATGTCCAGAGAGCTGTTTCCTTCATATTTGTAGTTCTGAACGATTTGAACCGCAGATCAGAAACGGATAACTTCCGGCTCTGCTGTAAAGCTGCAGATCTCCGCTGTCGCATTCTTCAGGTAGAAGACAGCCGTATTACCGTCACCTGCGGCATACATAGACTTCAGGCTGGGATTGGCATCCAGCATGGACTGCTGTGCCTCTATCCGCTCGTCGTGTACTGCCTCTGCGTTCAGGCGGATCCACTTGCCGTCGGCCATCCCACTGATCGCAATCTGCGGATGCGCCAGCATCTGCTTTGCCACCTTCTTCTTCAGACCTGTCTGGATGTACAGTTTTCCTTCAAAAATATTCTGTGCGCCGAACGGGCGAACCTGCGGATTACCTTCCTCATCGACCGTTGCAAGATACCAAACGCCGGCCTTTTTTAAAAACTCAAGCACTTTCTCCATTTCTGTCTCCTTTATGCATTAGCATTTGTCTCAAATAAATAACCTGTCATTGCTATAGATCCCAGATTGCAGATATTGTTGAAGACCTTTACCTGATCTCCCTCCGTCGCGCCAAGGCAGTAGAGGAGGGGAAGAAAATGATCTGGTGTCGGCACAGCATAGGACGCATCCTGCAGCTGATCATAATGAATCACAATGTCCTTTTTCGCTGATAGAACTGCATCTGTGATTTCCTTATTAAAGCGCAGCGTCATCGGCGTGCCGCCGTCATTGTCCCATTCCACACGCATCAGGTTATGCACGACATTTCCGCTGCCAAAGATCAGGTATCCCTTATCCCTCAGCGCTGTGAGCTTTTTGCCGATCGCATAGCTCTGTGCAGCGGAGAGCCTTCCGTTTACGGAGAGCTGAACCACAGGGATATCGGCCTTTGGAAACATATGTACCAGAACCGTCCATGTGCCGTGATCGATTCCCCAACTGTCATTGACGGATACCTGGTCTCCCAACAGGTTCTGCACCTTGGCCGTGAGCTCTTCGTCCCCATGAACAGGGTACTTCACTGCATACAATTCTGCGGGGAAACCATACATATCATAGACCTGCCTGGGAATTGGCGCACTCTGCACATATGTGCCGTCTGTGTACCAGTGTGCAGAAATCGACAGTATTGCCTTAGGTTTTCCGTAATGCTCTGTGATGTAACGGCCAACAGAAGCCATCCCTTCTGTAATTTCATTATTCTCAATGGCAATCATAGGACTGCCGTGCCCGGAGAAAACTACCGGCATTCTTGTACTCATGATGTTTCCCTTCCTATCATCTATTGTTTTTGAAAAAAGGTCAGATGCGCTTTAAATCATTGACATAGTCAATTAATTGAAGTAACTTAAGAATATCATATAGAGTGCAATCGTCAATCAGGATTTTTTACAGGACTAAGTCATTTTCAAGTGACTGGATACTGAGAATACAAGCAAGTTAATGAATAACCGCGTAAAGGCCGTGCAGAGTGTTCTCCCAAGTATGCCTTAATCTATCATTATTCCGACAGTGAAGGAGATATGCAGAAATGGAAATAGAACAAATAGAAGAGACGACAAAGAAGCAGGGAAAGGAATTGTTCGGCATCTGTCCTTATGTCACAACGCAGACAGTGCTGCAGGGGAAATGGGCAATTCTCATCCTTTATCAGTTGGAAAACGGCCCTGTGCGCTTCAATGAACTGCTCCGTAGAATTGATATCGCCCAGGGAACACTTTCCAACCAGCTCAAATACCTGGAAAAAGAGGGAATGATCCGCCGCAATGTGTACACGGAAGGCGTACTGCGCGTGGAATATGAGCTGACACCGATCGGAGAGAAATTCAGAACAGTATTGCAGTCGATCGAAAAATGGGGGAATGAATATATCACTTATCTGAAAGCAAAGAATGCATCAACAGATAATGAATAAAGAGTTATGGAGGATAAAAATGTTCATTCTGGGTTTGATCGCCATAATGATATTCATTCTCGATTACATATTCTGATTCTTTGCTGAATGCAGTATATCCGGCTCTTCAAGATTGATCATGCATTCAAGGATTATTCTCAATATTATTTTATCAAGGGAGCTTTATACACAACTATGGGTAAATTTTACTTCGTCCGGCACGGCCAGACAGTATGGAATGTTGAAAATAAGATCTGCGGCGCAACAGACAGTCCCCTGACAGAACTGGGGCATGAGCAGGCCAGAGAGACAGGAAGAATCCTGAAGCTGAAGATGGATGCCGGAGAACTTTCCATCGATGAAATCCTGACATCACCGCTCAGCCGTGCCTATGACACGGCAAAGGAAATTTCTGTGATACTGGTGTGCCGATGCGGATCGAGCAAAGGCTCATTGAACAGAATTTCGGCAAATGGGAGGGAACCGCCCGAGACGGGAAAGACTTCACCAAAGCAAAGCAGAACTTCTGTGACAGCTTTGACGGCGGCGAATCCATGATGCGAATGGCACAGCGCACCTACAATCTGATCGATGATCTGAAAAGGGATCCGGAGAGGACATATCTGCTCGTTGCACACAACGGCATTTCCAGAATTATCGAGTCATATTTTCATGACATGACGAACGAGGAGTTCGCTTCATTCGGTATCCGCAATGCGCAAGTGCGGGAATATGATTTCTGATGCCTTTATCCGTTCAGTTGTCTCGAAAATCAGCAGATTGCAGCTAAGTTGTGCAGAATTGAAATGGTATGTGCACAGTGGATTTCAGAGGTATGCAATGATTATCAACACAGGAAGCCGAACGGATATCCCAGCCTTCTTTTCGGACTGGTTCTATAACCGCATTCGCGAGAGATATGCCCTTGTCAGGAACCCATACAATCCGGTCTCCGTGACAAAATACAGGTTGGACCCGTCAGTTGTGGATGTCATCTCTTTTTGCACAAAAAATCCAATTCCTATGCTTAACAGGATCCATGAACTGGACGCATTCCGCACTTTCTTCATGGTGACCATCACTCCTTACGGGACGGAGATAGAGCCGCATGTTCCGGAAAAGAAGAAGGTTATGAAGGCCTTTGCAGCTCTTTCCCGTTACGCCGGCCGAAGGAGTGTCATCTGGAGGTACGATCCGGTCTTTATTTTCGGAAAATATACGGTTGATTTCCACAAACGGACATTCGCTGAGATGGCTGGGAAATTAAAGCCCTATACCGATCAGTGTGTAGTGAGCTTCCTTGATCTGTATGAAAAGACAAAGCGCAATTTTCCAGAGGCATCGGCAGTTCCGATGTCCGTACAGAATGAGCTGATCGATTCTTTCAATATGACCGCCGAAAGGCTGGGTATGCAGATTCACCTGTGTCTGGAAGACAGATCCCTTGTCAGAAGCCATGTGGATGCAGAAGGGTGTTTTTCTAAGAAGGTCATTGAAAATGCCATAGGAAAGAGACTTCTCGTGCCAACCCATTCCCCTGCACGGCAGGGGTGTTCCTGTCTCCTTGGCGCTGATATTGGCGAGTACAACACCTGCGGACACGGCTGCCTTTATTGCTATGCCAACTACGACCAATCCGCTGTTCTCCATAATATGAGTCAGCATGATCCTTCGTCTCCGTTGCTAATCGGACATCTCACAGAGCATGATATTGTACACACTGCCAAACAAGCGTCCTGGATCGACAGACAGATGAGCATCTTTGACCTTCTCTAGAGCTCCCTCCACACAGCAAAATGATCTTAGATGTAGAACATTAAACATTGATTATATAAAAAAGGAGTATTCCAGACTCTTAAGAAGCCTGTAATACTCCCTCTTTCCATGAATCATACGTTCGTCATCACTACATCACTGAACTGATGAACTCAGTTGACTGTCTTCTCCATCTTGGAGGCATCAGGCGAATGATCTGCGCCGAAGAACTGCTCAGAGAGCTTTTTCAGTGTTCCATCCTCCTGGAGCTTGACCAGAACCTGATCGATCTCATCCCGAAGCGCTGCTCCCTGATCTGTCATAGGGAACAGAAAATATGCACTGAGGTCAGCTGTAAAAATCTGCTCAGATACATCCTCCGGAAGGGGAGTTCCCTGGAGTTTAAATCCAAAATCCTTCTTGTAAGTATCAAAAAATGGCTTGTCATCGATTCTGAAATCACTCGTCCCATCCACGATGTGTTCAAACCATACGGAAAGGTCAGCATCGCTGTATATCAATGTGATCTGCTTATCCGGGTTCTCCACGTTCCATGCGTCGATTGCATTCGACACATTGGAACCAGCATCTGATTCAATCTTATATCCCCGCATCTGCGGAACCGGTCTGTGCCGAAGAAGCCGCTGCAGTACCGGATGGGTCATTCGGACATCCGCGTAACGATGAACACCTACACGCATCTGGGACTGGAGGATGCGGAAAATGAATTGCGGAGACTGTCGGAGATAAACAGCGCGCGAGTGGAACTTGACCGGCTGAACGGAACGGGCTTCAGCATCGAGAGCAGTGTGAAATTCGGATAAGGGAAGAAAAAAAGACTGGATGAATGTGACCAGAAGGAGCATATAGATCAGAAGGACCCGGGAGGCAGATGCGATTGTGTGAAATGCTTTCTAGGTCTTTTGTCGTCTCCGGCATCATGATAAACTGAAATATCAGGAGGAAGGAAATATTATATGATAAAAATACTTTTCGTCTGCCACGGCAATATTTGCCGCTCTGTCGGAGCCCAGTATATCCTTCAGGATATGGTGAATCGCCGTGGGCTTGCCGGAGATTTTCTGATTGAGTCTGCAGCGGCAACTACGGAGGAGATCGGAAATCCGATCTATCCGCCGATGGAGCGGGCGCTTCGCAAAAAGGGCATTCCGATCGGCGATCACAGAGCACGCCAGCTTCGAAAGGCGGACTATAACCGATATGATTTGCTGATCGGAATGGATGAAGAGAATCTGAGCGACATGAACTGGATCCTCGGCGGCGATCCGGAGGGAAAGCTGCATTACCTGATGGAGTATACAGGCAGACCGGAACATAAGATCGAGGATCCCTGGTATACCCGGCGGTTTGATGCCTGCGCGGATGAGATCATCGAAGGATGCGAGGGACTGCTCGCGCACTTTGAATCAAAACGGCGCTGACAGATCGTCTTGAATGCAGCTTGATAAATGAATCTGAAAAAGGAGATAAGCAGGTGGAAGAGGGCAATTCTGATAAGATATATATCGGCTGCCATTTATCCATATCGAACGGATATGAGGCCATGGGCAGGGAATGTCTTTCGATGGGCGGCAATACATTCGCATTTTTCACACGCAATCCGCGGGGCGGTCAGGTGAAAAAAACGGAACCGGCCGATATGGCTGCGCTTGAGGGGTTTCTGAAAGCGCATGGGTTCGGGAAGCTTGTAGCGCACGCGCCATATACCATGAATCTGTGCTCAGATAAAGAGCGGGCACGCGAATATGCGGAGGAGTGCTTTCGAGATGATCTGGCGAAAATGGAGCAGCTTCCGGGCAATTTCTTCAATTTCCATCCGGGAAACTCGCTGAAGCAGGATCAGGAGAGTTGCATGGATCGCATTGCGCAGGTTATGAACCGCTATATCAGTCCGGGGCAGAGTACGGTTGTGCTGCTGGAGACGATGGCAGGGAAGGGAACGGAGATCGGCAGAACATTTGAACAGCTGCGTGAGATTCTGGACCGGATCGATGAGGACAAGCGGGAGAAGGTTGGGGTCTGCTTTGATACCTGTCATGTATGGGATGCAGGGTATGACATCGCTGGGGATCTGGACGGCGTGCTTTCGGAATTTGACCGGGTGGTAGGTCTCCGGAATCTGCGGGCAGTGCATCTGAACGATTCCAAAAATCCGTGCGGTTCTCACAAAGACCGGCATGAGAAGCTGGGGCAAGGCTGCATCGGATTAGAAGCACTTCGGCGCGTCGTGCGTCACCCGGCACTGTCAGGGAGACCGTTTGTACTGGAAACACCGAATGAACGGGACGGATATATTCGGGAAATCAGAATGGTGAAAGCGTGGCAGTCTGCATGAGAGACTCCAGGGAAAGGAAAGAAGAAAGATGCTTCAATGTCTGATTGTTGCTGCCGGAGGGGCGGCTGGTGCAGTGCTGCGCTATCTGATAGGGCTGCTTCCGATGAATCCTGGAAATGGATTTCCGCTCAAGACGTTTCTGATTAATGTCATCGGGGCCTTCGTCATCGGCCTGGTCGCGGCGGCTGCCGCGAAGAATTCACTAAGTCCAAGACTTATGCTGTTTTTGAAAGTCGGAATCTGCGGCGGGTTTACGACATTTTCCTCCTTTGCGCTGGAGACGGAGACGTTGATGGCGAAGGGACAGAACGGGGTGGCATCTTTGTATGTCATTCTCAGCCTTTTCTGTGGCATACTGGCGGTGTCGGCAGCGGAGCATATTGTGTAAGAAAGGTATGGGGGAAAGACTGCAGCGTGTAAAATGAATTTGATTGGGCGGTGCAGTCAAAGGCTGAGGAGGCAGCGAGTTTACGACATGAAAACCTTTACACTGAATGGAACATGGAGCATGCTGGCGCCGGATGGAAGCAGGACCGAGGGGAAAATTCCCGGATCTGTCTACAGTTTCCTTCTGGATGCAGGCAAGATGGAGGATCCTTTCTACAGGGATCATGAATACAAGGCGCTGGAGCTTGTGAAGGGTGATTACACCTTCGTCAGGACGTTTGACGCAGACCCGATGCTTCTGAGTCAGGCCCATCAGGTGCTTCGCTTTGATGGCGTCGATACCATCTCGGACATCTACCTGAACGGGATGTGGATCGGGTCAACGATGGATATGCACACAGCTTACGAGTTCGATGTGAGAGGTCTGCTCCTAGAGAGCGGAAATGAACTGAAGGTATGTATCAAGTCTCCGACGAGGTGGATTGCACAGAGGGACAAGGAACATCACCTTGGCGGCTCGATCGAAGCAATGAAGGGTTTCTCGTATCTCCGGAAGGCTCACTGCACGTTTGGCTGGGACTGGGGCCCGAGACTGCCTGATGAAGGTATCTGGAAGGATGTCACCCTCCTTGGCTGGAATGATGAGAGAATCACGGATGTGCGCATTCACCAGAATCATCTGCTGGAGGATGGCAGTGCGGCGATGGGCGCTTCGGAGCATGCTGCGCAGGCAAAAGCAGGCAGAGTGCGTGTGCAGCTGACGGTGAAAGCAGAGACATCAGCATCCAGTACTGATGGTGCGGACAACTGCGCAGCTGCATCACACAGTGTTGGTGCCGCGAGGAGCAGCAAAGCTGTATCACACGGTATTGATAGCGCTGGAAGTGGTGAAGCTGCAGGGCAGACCGGCAGCGATCAGATATGCGGCAGGGACGATGCTAAATCGATCAGAATCGAACTGACAGCCCCGGACGGACAAGTCTTCTGCCTGAAAAACGGTGAGCCGTTCGAGGTAGAGCGTCCACAGCTCTGGTGGCCGAACGGGCTCGGCAGTCAGCCCCTTTACACAGTGACGGTCAGCCTTCTTGGAAGAGAGGGAGAAGTCATTGAACGGCAGACCAGAAGAATTGGCCTCCGCACGATGACGATGAGAAGGAAGAAAGATCAGTGGGGTGAGACATTTGCCACAGAGGCAAACGGTCAGACATTCTTCGCCATGGGGGCAGATTATATCCCGGAGGACAACATTCTTTCGAGGAGATCGCCGGAGCGGACGAAGCGCATGCTCGGGTACTGCAGAGAGTCTCATTTCAACGCGATCCGGGTCTGGGGCGGCGGCTTCTACCCAGATGACTGGTTCTTCGACGACTGTGACGAATACGGCCTGGTTGTGTGGGAAGATCTGATGTTTGCCTGCGCGTTCTATCCGTCCGATGAGGCATTCTATGACGAGATCCGGGAGGAAATCCGTCAGAATGTCAGGCGGATTCGCCATCATGCGAGCCTGGGACTCTGGTGCTGCAACAACGAGATGGAAGGATTCGCCTTTGACGGTGGCTACGAGTGCAATGCCATCACGAAGGCAGATTATCTGATTCAGAATGAATATGTGATTCCGCAGATTCTGAAAGAGGAAGACCCGGACACCTTCTGGTGGCCGTCCTCTCCGTCATCAGGCGGAAAGCTGGACAATCCGAGTGATCCCAGCCGCGGGGATGTCCATTACTGGAATGTCTGGCACGGCGGCGCACCGTTTACAGAATACCGGAAATTCCGGTTCCGCTACCTGTCAGAATTTGGATTTCAGTCTTTTCCGTGTCTGACAACGGTGAAAAGCTTTACGGAGCCTCAGGACCGCAACATCTTCTCCTATGTAATGGAGATGCATCAGAGAAATGCAGGTGCGAACGGGAAGATCATGATGTACCTGTCGCAGAATTATCGCTATCCGGAGACTTTTGAAAACCTGCTCTATGCATCACAGCTGCTCCAGGCTGAGGCCATCAATATGGCGTCGAGCATTTCAGGCGGAACAGAAACGATGACCGATGCATGGGTGCCATTTACTGGCAGCTGAATGACATCTGGCCGGTCGCGTCCTGGGCATCTCTGGATTACTATTACCGCTGGAAGGCACTGCAGTACTATGCAAAGCGTTTCTTCGCACCGGTCATGCTGAGCTGCGAGGAAAACAGCATGGCATCTCAGGGGCTGACCTGCATTAGTGAGCCGGAGCCGCATACATTCTCAGCAAGGCTTTGCCTGACCAATGAGACCTGGGATGTGCAGAAGAGGACGGTTGTATGGGAACTGCGGGATGAGTCGAGCTGCATTCTCAGAAGCGGACGTATCGACGCGGAAGTGAAACCATTCTCAAGCGAGTGGTTCGACACCATCGATGTTTCAGATGCTGACGTCCGTTCCGCACATCTGCACTATGCACTGCTGAAAGCAGAGGGGAAGGTGCAAGAGGCGGAGAATTTGGCAGATACGGCTGAAGACGACACTTCACAGGGAAGCGTTCTGTTTGTTCCGGCAAAGCACTACAGGTTCGCTGATCCGCACCTGGAATTGACCGTCAGCAGGGAAAATCGTACGGTTACGGTGTCAGCTGAAGCGTACGCAAAGTCGGTGGAGATTTACAGTGCAGGCGGTTATGTACGGCTGGATGACAACTTCTTCGACATGGAGAAGGGAAGCCGCACCCTTCGAATTCTCGAGGGCGATATGGATGACTTGAAGGTGAGAAGCGTATTCGATATCTGATGAGTCATAAAGAGGACGATTCTGCATGGCATCTGGAATGCTGTGGAGTCGTCCTCTTTTTTTATTTTTTATGGGTGTCTGTGGAGCTGGATTCGGCCTGTTCGGATTCGTCGAAGATCCGTTCACTGACATAGTCGACGTGGCGGCGCATGGCGATGGATGCCAGCTCATAGTCTTTCTTTTCCAGATACATCAGGATCAGTGTATGTTCTGAAAGCGCAGCGTTTGTGTGCTGCCCGAGCGTTCCGGAGAGGATGTTATAGCGGATCATGGTCTGATTGACAGTCGATATCGTTTCCGTCAGAAAATGATTGTTCTGAAGGGCAGCTGTCGTGCTGTGGAAGGCGTGGTCAAGCTCTGCGTACCGGATCAGTGCATTCTGTCTGTCAGGGGCTTCGGCTTGAGGCTCTCCGGGGCTGACAAGCGCCAGGGCTTTCTGTTCTTTTAGGATTCCGTGAAGCCGCGAGAGGATGCGGTTCGTGGTCTCCGGATCGACCGGATCCGATTCGATGGACCGGATCGCGGTGGGCTCCAGAATCTTCCGCATCTGCGTGATATCATGGATATCCTTTGCCGTCAGCTTTGCGACAAATGTATGTCCGGTGCTGTCTCGGACAGCCAGACGTTCGTAGACCAGCTTCTGCAGGGCGTTCCGGATCGGAGTCCGGCTCAGATGCAGGTCTTCGCCGAGCTGAAGCTCTACAAGCGGTGTGCCTGGAGCGTAGTCGCCGGCATAGATCCGGCTCTTTATGAGTTCATATGCGCGATCGTGACGCTTTTGTTCTGAAAAAGGCTCTGCCATAGCTTCATCCTCCGCTGTATGCCTCCAGGTGGCAGCGCGGTGGGCGCTGCGAAGCAACGAAACCGCGCGTAATCATATATAAGTGGCAAAAGATACTTTATATTATAGTATACCATTATTCAGGCAAAATATGTCCGATCATCCAGGAGGGTGATTTCCCAAATACTTAATGTATACAATAAATATTGAAAATAAATACTGAATCAACAAAAAAGCTATAAATAAAACGTTTTATTTCAAAGTGTGTTGACATTACTCTCAAAAAAGTATACATTATCCAATGTAAAGAAGATTTCTAACCAAGTACAAGTGAAGCAGAACAGAAAATTGAATACAAATTCAAGGTAGATGCCAAAGAGGACAGCTGCAAACCGCAGTTGTCCTCTTTGTTTTTACGAAACGGATGTCTTTGGCGGAGAGGAGGGCTGTGATGGTCGACGAGGAAATCCTGACATTGACAAAAAAGCTGGTATCCATACGGAGCGTGAATGGAACGGAGGGGGAGAGGGAGATCGGGCTGTTTCTGGAAGCGTATCTCCGGTCATTTCCGTACTTTCAACAACATCCCGATTATGTGATCGCTCCGAAGCTCAAAGAAGATCCACTGGGACGGAGAAATGTGCTGGCGCTGCTGATCGGGGAGAAGGATGACAATCCAAGGACAGTGATTCTGCATGGCCATATGGATACGGTTGGAATGGAAGGGTACAACGCCCTTGAGCCCTACGCAACAGATCCGGACACACTGGAAGAGAGCCTCCGTCATACAAAGCTTCCGGAGGCGCAGCGGCGGATCTTGAAAGTGGAAACTTTCTGTTCGGACGCGGGAGCTGCGATATGAAGAGCGGCGATGCAGTCTGGCTGATCCTGCTCAAGCGGTTTTCGGAGCATCCGGAATTATTCAGCGGAAACATCATTCTTTCGCTCAATCCAGTAGAAGAGAATATGCATACCGGCATGATTGAGGCGCTGCCTGCTTTTCTGAAGTGGAAAGAGCAGTATCACCTGAAACTGGTTGCTGCACTCAACAACGACTTTACATCGCCGCTTTATCCGGGCGACTTGAAAAAGACCATCTACACTGGAATCGGAGGAAAGCTGCTGCCCTGTTTTTATATTCAGGGGAAGGAAACACATGTCGGACAGTGCTTTGAGGGGTTTGATGCATCCTGGCTGGCTGCGGAGCTTGTACGGAGAATCCAGCTGTCGATGGATTTTGAGGACACCGTGGTGGAGAAACAGCCTGCCCGCCGTCCGTATTGAAGCTGAAGGATCTGAAGACCTGGTACAACGTGCAGACCGCAAAAGAGGCGCTGGTCTATTTCAACTATTTTGTTCATGACGCTCCGGTGAATGTGATTACAGAAAAACTGCTTGCGGCGGCAAAGGATGCGTTCCGGTCGGTGCTTTCTTCACTGAACAGGGAGTATCGCAGATTCACGGAGAAGAATCACGAAACGTTTCAGGAGAAACAGTATGACGTGACAGTGCTTTCCTATGACGAGCTTGTCCGGATCTGCAGACAGAACGTATCAGACGGGGACTCACTGGACCAGACAGTCCATGGGATCATTGCCGGACAGAAACAGAAGGGAATCGATCTCAGGGAAACCCCAGTGGAAGCTGTCCGGTACCTTCTTGCAAAGGCAAATCTGACGCAGCCGGTCATTGTTCTGTATTATGCACCGCCTTACTGCCCGCATTCTACCCTGAAGGAAGACAACGAGGCTGTGATGAGGTGCATCCGGGAGGCAGCAGCGGAAACAGAAGAAGAGACGGGGGATTCTTTCAGGTTTAAACGGTTTTATCCGAGCCTTTCCGACAGCAGCTACTTGAAAATTGACGATGACCAGACTTCTGTTGACTGCCTGAAGCGCAACTTCCCCGGGCTGGAGGAGCTGTATCCGCTCCCGATCGATCTGATCCAGAAGCTGGATGTGCCTGCAGTCAACATCGGATGCTATGGCGCCGATGCGCATAAGTGGACAGAACGTGTCAGCATCCCCTATACATTCGGTACGCTTCCCAGGCTGGAGGAACGGGTGATCCGAAAACTTTTAGACCTGGCGTGTGGGACAAGTGAAACCGCTTCAACAGATGGGAAGGATCCCCAAACGTCATGATCAGAGAGAAGGAGCGGACAGATGAAAAAGCTGGTATTGTCAGGAAAACGAATCATCACCGGACAGGGATCTCTGGACGCACTGTCAGAGATGAACTGCCGCCGCGCGTGCATCGTGACAGGAGGTCAATCGATGATCCGGACACATGTCATCGAGCGGGCAGAGGAGCTGCTGAGAAAAGCTGGCGCTGAGACGATGCTGATCAGCGGGGTTCATAAAAATCCGGACTTGACGAGGTAGCGGATGGTGTACAGCGGCTGAAGACGTTCCAGCCGGATCTCGTGGCTGCCTTTGGCGGCGGATCGGCGATGGATGCAGCAAAGGGGATGGTTCTGTTTTATGAGTTCCCGGAGCTGACGCGGGAGAATGTTCTTGAGAAAAACCGGGCGGGAAAGATCCCGGCCACGCGTTCCGTAGCGCTTGTCTGCATTCCGTCGACGTCCGGAACAGGGTCAGAGGTGACCCGGGGAACGGTTCTGACGGACAGAAAGCAGAAACTGAAGGTACCGATTATGACGGACTGCCTGAGACCGGACATTGCGATTCTGGATCCGGATCTTCCGATGACGATGCCGGCCCATATCGCGGCGGAGACAGGGATGGATGCGCTGACGCACGCGATGGAATCCTTCATCAACCATAACATGGATGACATTGATGCAGGACTTGCGCGGGAAGCCATCAGAGGGCTGATGAAGTGGCTGCCGGAATCGGTTCACGACGGAACCCTCAAGGCCAGGGAGAAGGTGCACAACTATCAGGCGATGGCTGGCATCAGTTTTGCCAATGTTGGGCTCGGAATGGTTCACGGGATCGCGCACAGCTTCGGCGCCTGCTTCGATATGGCGCACGGGCTGACCAACGCGATCATCCTCCCGGCAGTGATGGCTTACAACAGGCAGGATGCATTTGCTGCCACGCAGCTGGATGAGCTGTCTGACGACTGCCGTGTGGAGGACATTGTCGAAGCGGTCGATGTACTCCGGGAGGATCTGGGGATTCCAGCCAGTTTCCGGGAGGCAGGCATTTCAGAGGAGGATTATCTGAGGTGCAGGGAACTGCTTCTGGAACATGCCATGCTCGGGGCAACGACAGTCAACCCGGTGAAGATGACAAAGGAAGCCATGGGGAAAATGCTTGACCGGGTCTACTACGGGGCAGATGACAGCCGGATCGCCTGTGGGTGACGAAGGTCAGCAGTGTTCTGCCTCGCCGCTGCAGATTTTTTGGAAAATCATGACAGACAGCATCTGGCGAGGTACTTGAAACAGTCAGAAGGATAGGAGCAGGGTACGGAGGAGATCGTATGGAATCAATGTATGAGAGATGTCAGAAGGTGATGTCAGGTGTGTCATCACGGGCTACTACACTTGGCGTGGTCGATTCGGAAGGTTGCTGGCTGAAGACGGAGGACGGCAGACGTGTACTGGATTTTGCCAGCGGTGTTGCGGTCAATAATCTTGGA
Organism: uncultured Lachnospiraceae bacterium; assembly: GCA_900555005.1. The sequence continues at coordinate 23,016 of USJM01000004.1, forward strand.
GCAAAGAATCCTGAGGTATGCGGCGCGATCCGCGCCGAGCTGGATCGCATGATTCATGTCGGCCACAACGTTGTCTACTACGAATCCTATGTGCGGATGGCGGAGAAACTGGTCGAACTGACCGGCGGCGACACGAAGGTTTATTTTTCCAACTCCGGGGCGGAGGCGAATGAGGGAGCCCTGAAGCTGGCGAAATATGTGACAAAAAGGCCTGGGATCATTGCGTTCAGAAATTCATTCCACGGCAGGACACTTGCAACTGTGTCAATCACAGGATCGAACAGTGCCTACCGGAAATATTACGAGCCGCTTGTGCCTTCGATCTACTGGGCGGATTACTGCGATCTCTACCATCATCCGGAATCCGGACAGATTGTGGACGGAAAACCTGGATATCTGAGACAGTTTGATGAGATTTTTGAGAAGCTGATTGCGCCGGACATGGTGGCCGCGATCATCGTTGAGCCGGTCCAGGGAGAAGGCGGGTATATCGTTCCGGAGAAAACGTTTCTCCAGGGCCTTCGCGAGATCTGCGACCGGTACGGAATCATGCTGATCTTTGATGAGATTCAGTGCGGCATGGGACGAACTGGATATTATTTTGCATGGCAGTCTTATGGTGTACAGCCAGACGTGATGACGTGCGCCAAAGCACTTGGGTGCGGTGTTCCGGTTGGAGCTTTCGTTCTTGGTGAAAAAGCAGCAGCAGCGTCTCTGGTGCCGGGAGACCATGGTACAACTTATGGT